>RGOY01000007.1 GCA_010028225.1 Actinomycetota bacterium | reverse complement strand
ATCGACGGTGAAAGCAGTAAAGGTTCTCGAGGTCAAGCGAGTCGTTGCGTAGACAGTGTTTGTATCAATTGATAGCTCTCTGTTAACCGTGACCAAGAGAGAGATGCTCGTTGTTGCGCCCTCAGAATCGGTGAGAGTGATCGTCTCGCGATAGACACCCGCCGCAGTTGTGCTAGCAATTGTCACTCGCCCTGTGGTTGAGTTAATGGAGATTCCGCTGACAACTGGTGAGATAGTGAAGACATATCCACCAGCACCACCTGTGATGGCATAGACACTCGTGGACTCTGCGCGGCCACGAGTTGTCGTGACTTGAGTGTCACCAGTGATCGCAACTGCGGCATAAATGACGATTGTGATTGATTTTGAATCAGATGAGCCCATCACATCGGTTGCTGTCACGGTCTCATAGATTGTTCCTGCGGATGCGACATTGCTTGCAACGCTCACTACACCTGTTCGAGAGTCGATGGTGATTCCAGCTGGCGGATTATTTAAGGTGTATGTGATCGTTTCGGTGCCACCTACCGCCTGGAAAGCGAGCGAACTTCGTGTAACACCCTTCGTTGTCGAGATATTCGAGCCTGCGGTGAGCACGACGGTATCGGCAACGATGATTGTTACGGTGATTGAGGTCGATACTCCAAGAGCGTCAGTTGCAGTAATCGATTCAAGATAAGTGCCGACAGGAACGGCAGAATCAACGGTAACTCGACCAGTTGTTGCGCCAATTGTTAGACCTGATTGGAATTGAGTCATCGAGAATGTCTTTGAGCCGGTTCCTAGAGTTGCGGTGAATGGCGCGCTAGTTCTTGAGTACCCAACCGTTGTTCGAACTGGTCCAACATTTGCAATCGCGACCGACTGATTGACCAGAATCGTCACCATCTGTGTCGCTGTCTCGCCCAAGGAATCTGTAACTGTGAGAGTCTCGTAATAAGTCCCAGCCACAAGAGTCGAATCGACTTTCACTACGCCGAGTCCGGCATCAAAAGTGATCTGGGCTCGAGTATTAGTCATCGTCAAGACAAGCGCACCGGTACCACCACTTGTCGAGAAAGCACTCGTGGAATCAGCACGGGAGAAGGTCGTGGTGATATTGGAGCCACCAGTTATCTGCGGTCTGGCATTGACGGTGATAGTGATCGTGTCCAGAGCCATTGCACCACGCGCATCAGTCAGTGTTATCGTCTCGGTATAAGTTCCTGCGGTTGTCGTTTCGGCGACACGGACCTGGCCACTACTTGGATTGATCGTGATCCCGGATGCTCCGCCAGTAATCGTGAATGTGTAAGGCGTTGTTCCTAAGGTCCCGGTGAAGTTAGTTGTTGTCGTGGCGGCCTTGCCTCGAGTTGTGACGAGAGTATCTGGACCCGAGACGGTGGGAGTCTCATTGATTACGATGACGACTGCGGTCTCTGAAGTAGCACCAGATGCATCAGTGACAGTGACAGTCTCAAAGTAAGTCGAAATCGCGAGAGAACTTGGAATCGTCAAAGCGCCGGTAGAAGCATTGATGGTTACGCCACTTCCTAGGGAAGTTATGGTGAAAGTCTTGGTCCCAGTACCACCATTGATAGTGAAACCATTCGTCAGATGACTTCTACCGTAGGTTGATGTGAACGTGTCGAATGCTTGGAAGGTCATCGCGGCATTGACCCGCAGCGTTATGGTGCGAACCGTTGAAATATCAAGGGAATCAGTGACTTTGACGTAGATCGTGTAGGTATCGGAAGCCAGAGTTGAAGCGACCGTCAATACACCGCTGGAGTTGATTGAGAAACCGGTTCTACTCTCACTGACTGTTCCCGCCGCATTTCCGGTGAGTGAGAAGGTGATCGCACCTGTTCCACCAGTGGTGCTCAGCGCTGTGAAAGTCGTGGTGATTCCCGCCGTCGTAGAGAGTGAGCCACTTCCACCCACCTGCGCCTTGGCATTGACTCGAATCAGAATGAGCAACGTCTTGGTGTAACTCAATCTGTCTGTAATAGTTACAGTCTCAAGATATTCTCCTGCAGCAAGTGAAGTGCTAAGTCGAATAGTTCCCGTTGTTGAATCTATTGTGATTCCAGAGACAGTAGGTGCAATGGAGTATTGCAGTGATCCGGTTCCGCCACCTGCAGAGATTGAAGTAATCGTCTCTCCACGTGACGTTGTCGTCGTGATGACAGTGTCGGCAATCGTGAGCGAGAGCGCGGTGCTAACTACGATGTTGATGCCATCGTCAGCAGTAACACCGATGGAGTCAGTTACACGGACCGTGAGTGCATATGTCCCTGCCACGACGGAGGATCCAATGGTGATTGCACCGGTAGAAGAATCAATGGAGAACCCTGATGGGGTTGAAACGAGTGAGAAAGTTCTGGTTCCGGTGCCGCCGGATGCACTCGAGGCAGAAAGCGTTCTCGTGAATCCTGCAGTACTCGTCTCATCAGCGGGAGCCGTGAGAGTAAGCGCTCCATTGACGGTGAAAGAGACAGTTGCGCTATCGGTGTAACCAAACTGATCGGTAATTGTCACTCTAAATGAATATGTGCCAACAGCGAGCGAACCCGAGACAGTCACCTGGCCATTGCTAGCGTTAATCGTGAAGCTATCGATGTTGTTTGAGATCGAGTAGGTGAAAGGTGATGAGCCGCCAGTCAAAGTGACGGCAGTGAAAGTCCTTGACGATCCGAATGTCGAGCCAAGTGAAGAAATCGCATTGATATCAGGTCTGGCATTGACGGTTACGACTATCCGGGTCTCGCTGGTAGCGCCAAGTGCATCACTGACAGTTACAGTCTCAGTGAATATTCCCGCAGTAGCACCAGTTGCATAGACGATACCGGTCACAGAATCGATGGTGATTCCATGGGAGTTCGTACTAATCGAGAATCGTTTTACTCCAGTTCCGCCAACGCCAACAAAAGCGGTAGAAGATTCGGCCCGCCCGACTGTCGTGATGATGTTAGAACCTGCAGTGAGATCCACCGACGAGTTAACAGTTATCGAGACAGTCTCAGTTGCGGTATCTCCTGCAACATCAGTGACGGTAATGGTTTCGATATAACTGCCGGCTGCGAGCGAACCTGAGACAGTGACAACTCCATTTGTTTCACTGATTGTTACTAATCCCCCAGTGGTGACACTAGTGATGACATAAGTCTTGGTATCAGTGCCGCCAGTGAGTGATGTGATTGTGTACGGGGTTGTGCGACCTAAGGTATTTATGATCCCTGATGTGACAGTGAGCGCCATCTTTGCATTGACGATTAATGTGACAACGACGCTATCGGTGAAACCGTAAATATCTGTCGCAGTAATCGTCTCGTAGTAAGTCCCTTGCCCAACAGTGCTACCGATGGTGATCCGACCGGTGCTGGTATTGAGCGTTATCCCAGCATTTGTCGCTGGATAGGAGTATGTAATCGGTCCAGTTCCGCCTGTCACCGTGACCGAGTCAAAATTCCTGAGGCGATTGAGTGTGGTCTTGAGAGCGCCGGTTGCTCGGAAGGTGACCGTTTCGTTGATGATGATGGTGATGGAGCGGGTTTCGACAACGTTAAGTTGATCAGTAACTGAAACCGTTTCCATATAGGTACCTGGTATTGCGTTGGCGGAGACTTGGACTCTTCCGTCTTGATCCACGGTAATCCCTGGATTTGTTCCACTGATCGTGAATGTTCTCAGGCCAGTTCCGCCCCCCGAGGTGAAGGGTGTCGAGGAATCACTTCGCCCATAGGTCGTTGTGATGTTGCTGCCTTGTGTGATGGTCAAAGGTCCGTTGACGATTATCGTTATTGTGTCTTGCGTAGTAGCACCAACGGAGTCTGTGACCGTGATCGTCTCGATGTAAGTGCCAGCAACTTTTGCTGAACTGACCGTTACAACTCCAGTGACAGAGTCAATCGAGATCCCTGGTCCACCGGTGATCGAGAAAACCTTTGGTGCAGTTCCACCAGTAACGGTGATCGCAGAGGTGCTCTTTGCAAGCCCTTGAGTCGTGACAAGAGAATCAACAGCATCAAACGTCATTAATGGATTGATGACGACGTTAATCTGGATCGATCCCGTCTCCAGGAATTCATCGGTTGCTATGACCGTTATTGAATATGTTCCTACCGGAATCTGATTAGTTACAGAGATTTGCCCCGTAACTGGATTGATGGTGATCGAATCTGTCGGCGTGAGGATGGAGTATCCGAGAGTTCCTGTGCCACCAAGGCCGCTTACTCGTGGGAAAGTCCATGCTCTACCTAGAGTCGATTGAAGAGTTGGCGCGGATGAAAATGTGACTGCAGGGTTTACTACGATCACTACAGTCACTGCTTCGGTATCGCCACGCTCGTCTGTTGCCGTCAAGGTCACAAGATAAGTACCTGGTGCCGTGTTGCTTGCAATCACGATTCGCGTCTCGGTTACGTTCCCAGTGATTCCAGTGATAGTGGGAGTGAGAGCAAAACTCAATTCTCCTGTTCCACCTGTGATGACAAATGCCGAGGTGGAATCTGCACGTCCTGCTGTCGTCGTCTCATTTGATCCACCGGTAATCGTGATGGCGGGGTTGACCAAGATTGTTAGTGCTTTTATCGCGGTCGCACCGGAAGTATCCGTGACCGTAATAGTTTCGTAGTAAGTACCAGCATTCACAGTTTCAGCGATAGTGAGCTGTCCTGATGTATTGATCGTTATTCCTGCGGTACCCGAAGTAATCGTGAAAATGTACGGCGTTGTTCCGCCTGAGACGCCATAGATTGTTGGCTGATATTGCCTGCCTTGAGTCGACTGAATCGAAGCAGATCCAATGATTGCCATGCCTGCATTGACTGTGATGGTGACAAGATGTGTGTCAGTTTGAAGAAGTGTGTCAGTTGCTGTGATGGTTTCGTAATAAGTCCCTGCGGGGAGTGTTGAATCAACTCGAATAATCCCGGTACTGCTGTTGATGGTAATGCTTTCATGTGTGCCGGAGAGTGAGAATGTGATGGCTCCGGTTCCACCAGTGACGAGATACTGTGGGGAGTCGAGGGCGCGTCCAACTGTTGTAAAGAGCATGGCAGAACCCGTTATTTCGATTCGAGCATTGACAGTGATTGAAATGCTTTCGCTATCACTCATCCCAAGAGAGTCTGTCGCCGTGACGGTGAGGTTGTAGACGCCCGATGGTGTGAGCGAATCCACTTTTACGACACCTAATGAAGTAACCGTCACTCCAGCAACAGAGCCAGAGATTGTGAAGGTCAACGCTCCAGTTCCGCCTATTGCAGTGAATGCAACTGAGGATTCAGCGCGACCAGCAGTAGTGATAATTGCTCCGCCACCCGAGAGCGTCACTGGAGGATTCACCAGAATGGTGATAACTCGCGATGCCGTTACTCCTGCAGAGTCTGTCGCGGTAATCGTCTCGTAGTAAGTCCCTTGTGGCACGGTCGATGGAATCGTCAATTTCCCAGTGGCGGCATCGATAGAAAAGTTAAGTGCGCTATTTACTCCACTGATGGTGTAAGTCTTCACACCCAGACCACCCGAGGTCACTGGAGTCAAAGACTCAGATCTTCCTTGAGTCGTGGTGATCAAGGTATCGCCAGAGAGAGCGACATTGACAACCCAGAGGGCGATTATTGTTGTATCAGCAACGGCGATGTGAGAAGTGATAAGCGTTGGACTATCTATCGTCCATCCGGCAAAGGTAAATCCACTTCTAGTTAGAGTTGGTGCAAGTGCAATTACCTCTGTACCGTAATTGACAATCTGAGAGAGTTGACCTGAAGCGAGAGATCCTCCATTTGGATTGAAGGTAATCGTGTATGTCTCGATCTGCCAAAAAGCGAAGAGCGTTTCATTCGCTGTAGCACTTCGACTCGCGACAATCGTGAGACTGTCGTTGAGCGTCGTGGAAAAGCCCAGGAATCGATAACCAGTTCGGGTGACTGTTGGAGCGCTCGCGATGATATTGCTCCCATGAGAGAAGACAGCTGTTGAGTCAGAACTTCCACCATTTGCTCTGAAGATGATGGTGTAAGTGTCCAATTCGAAAGTTACCGAAATAGTTTGGTTAGCGGTAACACTCGAGAAGGTGTGGCTTGCCTTAGCGCCAACGCTTACGCCATTAATCAGGACGTCCTTGACATGATAGTTAGTGCTCGGCGTAAAGGTGTACGTCTTGCTCGCACCATAACTAACGATCGTTGTTCCGCTATCCGTGATGCTTCCACCTGCTCCGGCCGAAGCAACAATTGTGAATGTCTCTATAGTGAAAGTGGCAACGATCGTTGTAGTTCCTGTAACACTTTCGATTATGTACTGAGTGACAGAACCCACTGAAACTCCATTGACGGTCACATTGGCAACTTTGTATCCAACGTTCGGTGTGATGGTGATTGTGTCTCGTGTGCCGTACTCCAATGACCGAGTGCCGAGAGGAGAGATAGAACCGTTCGCCCCCGCAGAAGTAGTTACGTTGTAAGAATTGATGTTGAAGAAGGCTCGAATAGTGTGATTGAGCTGGACGTTCTCGAAGGTGAACGTCGGTAGCCCGTTTCTAAGCGTTGTTGGCTCTTCGAATTCATCAACTTCAATCTTGAAGAAGGTGTAGCCAGGATTGGTTGTGATTGTAAAGCGCTGATTTGATCCCGAGTTGACCGAGACATTGCCGCTAGGTGAGATCGAACCTCCTGGATCCGCAGTGGCGACGATTAAGAATGTGTCGATGACGAAGTAAGCGATTACAGCAGTGTCATCGCGAAGTCCAGAGAGAGTCAGCGAGTTACCAGTGACTGGAACGATCACACCCCCGACGGTGACAGTGTCAAGGTGATACCCAGAGACGGCTTCAAATGTGAAACTTATTGATCCTGCAGATGCGAATGTGACGGCAACTGAATTCGCGCCACTTGGCGAAATGGTTCCATTTCCTACCTTTGAGGCAGTCACCACGATGGTCGTCTTCTTGAAAACAGCAGTAATAGTTTCAGCAGCAGTGACATTGTTAAATACCTTTTGCGAAACTGCCCCTATAGATACACCATTGACTAAGACATCCCAGATGTAATAACCACTCGCAGCGGTGATTGAGACAGTTTCACTTCCACCATAAGAAATCGCTCCACCAATGGTTGCGGCAAGAGTTCCGCCAGTTGTTTGCACTAAGTTGATCGCGAAAGTGTCTGCCTGCCAGAGTGCCCGCAGTGTGGTGGTCTCGATAATGGGGTAGGTAGTAACGATGTTTGTGCCATCGATTGACCATCCCCTGAGTGTGTGTCCAGCCCTGGTTACGACCGGGGCAAGCGGTATGGCATTTGAGCCATATGTCACTTGCGTAATTGAGCTCGACGTTCCGGTTTCGTTAGTTCCACCATTGGCATCGAAAGTAACTGGATAACTCTGAGGGCTCCAGATTGCATAAAGGGTCTTTGTTTCAGTGACTGTATGACTTGCAACGGCAGTGACCGTATCCACACCCCAGCCCGCGAATGTGTAGCCCTCGCGGGTCGTCGCGGGCTTCGACTCATACGACAGAGCATTAGCGCCATATTCGATTGAGACCGTGATTGACTCACCAGTTCCACCGTTAACATCAAAGGTGACCGGATAGGAGTTAAGTTGCCAGAGGGCTGTAACTGTCTCTGCTTGAGTTGTGATCTGAAGATTCGTTACAAGATAAGTTCCATCTTGGCTCCAACCCAAGAATGTGTAACCGGCACGAGTAACCGCAGGAGCTGAATCAATCGCATTGGCACCCTTGTAAACCTGAACCGTCGTGCCACCGGTACCGCCGTTAGCATTGAAGTAGACCGGATAAGTCACAGTCTCAAAGAAGACATCCAAAGTGTGATTCATCGCCACACTGCCGAAAGTGTAACTACTGATTGCACCCTGACTGACGCCATTGACAACTATCTTTTGGATTTGTTTCTCAGCGCCTGCAGCAAAGTAATAAGTCACTGTTTCGCCATATTGAACTGTCGATGACGTGCTCGGCGAAACTGTTCCACCAGCTGTCGTTGTTAAGGTGATTGTGTAGGTAGCAACTGTCCATCTAGCATAAAGAGTTGTATTTGTCGATATCGATATTGAGTCAGTTACTAAAGTGGCAGCGTCATTAAGAACTGTTGTCCATCCGCTAAACACAAATCCAGTTTTTTGTAGATTCCCTGGATTGTTTTCGGGCGTGTAACTACTTCCCGAAACGACAAGTGTTGCAGGCGGCGCAGTTCCAGATGTAGCACCATTTGAATCATAGAAAATAGAAAGGTTTGTTACTGGAAGTCCATTAACGAGAACACTTCTAACTGTTGCACCATTATTTGGTTGGAAAGTGAATGTGACGTTCTCTCCATAATTGACTACACGAGTTGATGGCGTGACTGTTCCCTGATCATTGAAATTAACTGAGATAGTGAAGGTATCGATTTGCCAGATTGCATAGAGAGTCTCATCGGATGAGAAGGAGAAGGAGGACTGATCTAGATAAAGCGGCGTTGATGCACTGCTATCGGTACTCCAGCCGAGAAATGTGTAACCGATTCGTGTGAATGGATTTGCAGTGAGATTCGCTGGTCCGCCTTCAATCTGAGTGGTACTTGTACCTGAGCCATTGTTTGACTGAAAGATCAGAGTCGCTGAATTCGAAGCCGAGAAGCTGCTCATTGTCATCGGCACTTCTGCAGCCTCATCCGAAGAAGGTGTTGGCTCTGGGGTCGGCTCGGAACTGGGTTCTGGTGTGGGTTCTGAAGTGGGTGATGGAGAAGGCTCTGAAGTAGGCGTTATTGGCTCTTGTTGAGCAGGTGGTGTTTGCTCGGGCGGAGGGGTAGCGACTGATAGCGAGAAATTCGAGGTCGCATTCTCAAAATAAGTTCCACCAACCACAGTTGCAGTTATCTGACATTGCCCAGATGGTGCGATTGCTTTTACCTCACCCGTGTTCTGATTGACAGAACAAATCGATGGAGTTGAACTCTGGTAACTCAGAACTCCGTCATTGGACATGATTGGTTTGAGTTCATCACGAATAGTTGAATCGACAATCGTGGTCAATGACATTGTCTCTTCTTGATTCAACGATGAAAGTGGCGCAATCACTTGGATAGTTCGCGGTGCCTTGAGAATCCTGATTTCAAATGGCGCTGCAGAACGCTTATTAGCAATATCTGTAGCAGTGATTGTCTCTCGATAAGTACCCGGTGGTGCGTTAGCAGCAACTTGAACCCCAACTGAAGTTGAATCAATGTAAGCAAAGCTCACTCCCGGTACCGACCCGGTGTATCCGAAGGTATAGCCAGGAGTTCCACCTACTGCTGAGATCACTCCAGATGCTTCTTCGCCAAAAGTTGTCGTGATTGTTGGCGCAGAAATTTCTATTGCAGGTGACTCATCTGCAAAGACAACCTCAGGACCAGTGAATATTCCTTGAAGCAAGGTGACGGCAAATATCGCAACCAACCCACGGGCTATTCGATCAGCGAGGATTGAGCGAAGGTTGATTAGCCCTGTGCTTCGAAACATCAGGCACCGCACCGTGAGCTAATGGTTGCTGAGCGACACAAGGTAATAAGGAACAAATTCGAGTCAGAAAAAAAACTGATTTTGAGCGCGACAGATCGAAGATTGATATCACTCACGCTCAAACGCGCGCTCATTTCGAGCTTCCCCTTTATTCGAGCTCCCCATCTGGACGCTCAATCCCCCATCCTTCGCAGGGGGTGAGCGGGTGTCAAAGATTTGGGGTGAAATTCCTCGAATTGAAAGATTTCACGCCATTTTTTCTACTTTTTTCACTATCACTATTGCCTTTTTCCTCTCAAGTTACTAGGCGGGTCAGGGCAAAAGCCTGGGTTTACTACTCTTAGCAGCGTCTTAGTGGATGGAGAAAGTGATGGCTGACTCAAGTTTCGATGTTGTATCAAAGATCAATCAAGCAGAGCTGGATAATGCAATCAATCAATGTTCGCGAGAACTCGAGACTCGATTCGATTTCAAGAACACTGGTACCAGTATTTCTAAGAGTGGTGAGAAGATAACGATTACTTCTGAGACAGAAGAGCGCGCAAAGGCAGCGCTTGAGGTATTCAAGGAGAAATTAGTTAAACGAAGTGTCTCACTAAAGTCGATAGAGGCTGGCGAACCAGAGTTAAGTGGCAAGGAACATAAGATCGTCATCGCGACAAAAGAGGGTATCTCCCAAGAGAATGCGAAGAAGGTGACGAAACTGCTCAAAGACTCTGGACCTAAGAGCATCAAAGCTCAAATCCAGGGCGATGAACTACGGGTTTCCAGTAAAAGTAAAGATGATTTGCAAGAAGCTATAGCTTTGATCAAAGGTGCAAATCTTGACTTCGCCGTCCAGTTCACGAATTACCGCTAATAGGTGATGTGATTGAGTAAAGATCGCACTTCCTATCGGACCGGCATCTTCTACGGCGTCTCGGCTTACTCGCTCTGGGGCCTTCTTCCCTTCTATTGGAAGTGGTTGGGCTCAGTTTCCCCCGCCGAGATCTTGGTCCATCGAGGAATCTGGTCCCTTTTGGTTTGTCTCCTTTTTCTCAAATTTGCCAAGAAAATCAAGGTTTTTTGGGGTCTGATCAGAGACCTCAAGACCTTTCGAGTTCTTGCTTTCGCCTCATTGCTACTTACCATCAACTGGGGCACCTTCATTTGGGCAGTCAATGCCGATCGAGTGGTCGAGTCAGCGCTCGGGTATTACATCACGCCTCTGGTAACTGCCTCCTTCGGCGTCTTCATACTTAAAGAGGAGATTCGCTCTGCTCAACGAATAGCTCTATTGATTGCAGGAGCTGGAGTCGTGGTGCTAACAGTGGGGTATGGCGCACTTCCTTGGATAGCTCTCGTCTTGGCATCGACCTGGGGTAGTTATAGCCTGATAAAGAAGCGCCTCAAACTCGGTGCATTGGACTCCCTTTCCGTCGAGACTTTTGTCGCCCTCTTTCCCAGTGCTGCCTATCTAACTTTTCTTGAGATTGATGGAACCGCTTCATTTGGCAAGTCGTGGGGAATCTCGTTACTTCTCATGACTACAGGCATAGCGACAGTGACGCCACTTCTCTTCTTCAATGGCGCGACCAATCGACTACCCCTCGTGACAGTTGGATTGCTTCAATATATGACCCCTACGATCATGTTCTTCATTGGCGTTGGAGTCAATCACGAGGATATGAATCCAATTAAGCTCATCGGATTCATTTGTATCTGGATTGCACTGATAATTCTTGGGCGCGATCTGGTGAAATCAAGCCGTTCGGTTGACGATAGCTCCAATTAGCCCGAAAAAGGCCTGTTTTACGGTGGATTCTGGCAGGTCTTCAAGGAGTCGCTCGGCTCGTTGTGCAATCGCAGAAAGTCTCGCCTTCGCTTCTTTCAAAGCAGCGTGAGATCGAAGTCGAGTGAGCACATCAGCTAGAACTTGATCATCTTCAATCGGTGCTCGCAGGATCTCTTTGAGATCATTATCAGCAGGATCGGATGACTGTTGCACTAGGAGAGTGACAAGGGTTGGGATGCCCTCTTTTAAATCTGTTCCTGGAACTTTGCCTGACTCTCTACTCTCACTTGCAATATCGATGATGTCATCGGCAAGTTGGAAGGCGATTCCAATTACCTCGCCAAACTCGGTCATCGTTTCTGTGATTCGAGGATCAGCGCCAGAGAGCATCGCACCAAAGCGCGCCGAGGTGGAGATTAATGAAGCAGTCTTGTTGGCGACCACCTTCATGTAGTGCTCCATCGCATCTTCACCTGATGCTGGTCCTTGCGTCTCTTGGATCTGTCCGATGACCAGACGTTCGAAGGTGAGGGCTTGGAGCAAGACAGCTTCTGGTCCCACTTCTGCCAGGAGAGCCGAGGTCTTTGCAAAGAGGTAGTCACCGGTAAGGATCGCAACTGCGTTACCCCATCGATAATTAGCGCTAGATACTCCTCTTCGAAGGGCCGCTTCATCCATCACATCATCGTGATAGAGAGTGCCGAGGTGAGTCAGTTCGCAGGCAACTGCCGCTTTGTAGATATCCATCCCACGCTCTGTACCCAAATGCGATGTCAGGAGAACGAGAAGTGGGCGAAGACGTTTGCCACCCGCGAGAACAAGATGACGCGAAGTCTCCTCGACTAACGGATAGTCACCTTGGATATGACTCTCAAGAAGTTCTTCTACCTTCGCAAGACCTTGAGTGAGGTCAGCGGCAAGGAGAGGCTCGATTCCAGGAATCGCTAATTGGGGTTGATTCACCGGGCAAAGATAGCGAGGTCAGTGATGAATGCGAGAGTTGAAGTTGGTAGTACACCTAACGCAACCGTCACAATTGCAGCACTCCAGACGCCAATAGATGACCTTCGTGTAGGCAAGGTCACACTCACGCTCGAGTCACTGGCATCTGTGAAGAACATCAAAACGATCACTCGAATATAGAAGAAGGCAGCTATCGCACTAGAGAGAACGCCAACAATGACCACCGATTGCAGGCCACCTTGATAGGCAGCGCTAAAGATTGAGAACTTTCCGATAAAGCCCGAGGTAAGTGGAATACCCGCAAAAGCAAGCAAAAATAGGGCAAAAAGCGATGCCATCGCTGGGGACTTCTTTCCAAGTCCTGCCCAACGATTCAAGTCAGTGACTTCGCCCTGTCCATCACGAATCAAAGTCACGATGCCGAATGCGCCAAGAGTCGCGACACCATAGGCGAAAAGATAGAAGAGCGAACTCTCAAGACCTTCCTTGTTGAATGCCACAACGCCTGCCAGCAGGAAGCCTGCATGAGCAATTGATGAATACGCGAGCATTCTCTTCACATCACGCTGAGAAATCGCAACGATTGATCCAAATGCCATGGTGATGATTGCGACGCCAGTAAGAATCGGTTGCCATTGCCAGATCGCACCATCTAGAACCGTATAGAAGATTCGAAGCGTTGCAAGGAATGCTGCCACCTTCGTCGCAGCAGCCATAAATCCAGTGATCGGCGTTGGCGCACCTTGATAGACATCAGGTGTCCATGCATGGAATGGAACTGCACCAACTTTGAAGAGTAATCCAACAGAGACGAAGATGATTCCAATTAACAAGATCACATCATTCCCAGCGGATGCAATCACTGCATTTCGAATCTCTGGGAAGGTAATGGAGCCGGCGTATCCATAGAGGAATGCGGCGCCAAAGATGAAGAAGGCCGAAGAGTAGGCACCGAGCAAGAAGTACTTGAGGGCTGATTCTTGAGAGAAGAGTCTTCGCCTTCTCGAAAGACCTGCCATCAGATAGAGCGGGAGTGAGAGGACTTCCAAGGCAACAAAGAGAGTGATCAGATCGCTCGCTGCTGGAAAGAGCATCATCCCCGAAACGGAGAAGAGCATGAGCGGGAAGATCTCAGTCTGCTGTTTTCCAGCGGCAATAGCTCGTTTTTCCTCTTCTGAACCTGGCAGAGCAGAGGCCTCTGGGGCGAAGGAGTCGACATCCAAGAGAAAGAGGAGGGCAAGGAGAGAGAGGAGCAAGAGGCTTCCCTGGGCGATGATCACTGGACCATCGATTACGACAGAACCGATGGCAGCAGTCGTGGTGACGGTATCCCGGTTGGCGATTACTTGGAAGAGTGCGACAACCAAGATCGCGGGCGTGAGAAGTGAATGAACGAAACGACGCATGGAGGGCTTAACGAAAGCCTCGACAAGTACCCCGATCACCGCTCCTATGAAGACGATAAGGATCGGCAATAGTGCGCCGTATTCCAGAGATGGCGTATTGAAAACTGTCATCGCCGCTCACTCCCAACCGTTGGTGCTGGATCTGTAAACCCTGATTTGGCGATAGTGGTCTCTGCGACAGGATTGATGAGATCGAGCGCGGGCTTGGGGTAGAAGCCAAGGAGGACAATGAGTGCAATAACAGGTGCGATTGCGATCTTCTCACGCAGATTGAGATCAGCAAGGTTTTCATTACCGGGGGCAGTAGGGCCATGAAGTGTGCGCTGAACAGGAATGAGTATGTAGAGCGCAGCAAGGATTATCCCTATTCCACCAATCACGGCAGCGACCGGATACCGGGTATATGTCCCAACCAAGACGAGAATCTCACTGACGAAACTTGAGAGGCCAGGTAATGCCAGCCCAGAAAGTCCAGCGATAAAGAAGCTCCAAGCCATAACTGGAGTGACGCGTTGTAGGCCGCCAAAATCAGCGATGAGTGATGAACCGCGACGTTTGATCATCCAACCTGCGACAAGGAAGAGCGCTGCCGTCGAGAAACCATGATTGACCATGTAGAGGGCTGAACCTGAATGACCCTGAGTGGTCATTGCAAAAATTCCCATAACGATAAACCCAAAGTGGGAGATCGAAGTGAATGCGATCAACCGTTTGATCTCCTTCTGACCGATAGCAAGAAATGCACCATAGATAATTGAGATGACCGCAAGTGTGATGATAAACGGTGTGAATGTCTTGGATGCATTGGGGAAAAGCTCAAGGCAGTAACGGATCATTCCAAAGGTTCCTACCTTGTCGAGAACACCAAGGAGAAGCACCGAGGTACCCGGAGTTGCCGACTTCGCTGCATCTGGCAACCAAGTATGTACTGGCCAGAGAGGAGCTTTGATTGCAAAGGCGATGAAGAAACCAAGGAAGAGAAGATGTTCCGTTGTCGAACTCATTTCAAGGCGCGAGAGCGCAGAGATATCAAAGGTCTTTCCAATCTGGTCATTGGCCATGACATAAAGGCCAATCATCGAAGCCAGCATGAGAAGTCCACCGAAGAGGCTGTAGAGCAAGAACTTCACTGCAGCCTGGATTCGCTCACCCGAGCCATAGCCCCCAATAAGGAAATAGACCGGAATGAGCATCGCTTCGAAGAAAACATAGAAGAGGAAGAGATCAGTCGCGGCGAAGACTCCGATCATCATCGTTTCGAGGATGAGAATCAGTATGTAGAAGGTTTTCGCGCTCCACCTACCACCCTCTGCCTCATCCCACCCGGCCAAGATCACGATTGGAACCAAGATCACGGCAAGGAGAATCATCACCAGTGAAAGTCCATCGACTCCTACGCCATAGGTAATGCCAAAAGCGGGGATCCACTCTCGACTTTCGACGAACTGGAAACCTGGTCGATCAATCTGAAAACCAATGGCTACAACAATTGCGTAGAGGGCCGTGATGATCGATGTTGCAAAGGCAACCAACTTGGCTCGCCTCGCATCACTCTTTCCGAGAGTCGCGACAATCAGCGCACCAATAAGCGGCAAGATCCCGAGGATGGTTAGCGTGCTCATGCTGTGATCACCCAGACTGCTGCGATAAGTACAGCGACGCCAAGAAGAATCAAAAGAGCATAGTTTCGGACATAACCACTCTGGATAGTGCGAAGCCCGCGCGCACTGCCGACCGCTGCACCAGCAACAACTCGAACCGCACCATCGATAACTTTCTCATCAGTGGCGACCAAAACTTTAGTGAGCGCCTGACCAGGTCGCATCAGTACCGCTTCATTGAAGTCATCTTGCAACAGGTCTCGGCGCGCTGCCTTGGTCAATGGTGAAACGTTCTCTGGAGCGGTGGTGGGAACATCACCTCGATACTTCATTATTGCAATGGCAACTCCAATAGCGACAGCCGAGAGAGCCAGCGTTGTGACGGTGGTATGCGAGAGGAACTCCTCGTGGCTATGGCCATGCTTATCCACTACCGGTTTTAGCCAATATTCAAGGCGTTTTCCGCTGTAAAGCAGAAAGCCTGAAGCGACCGAGCCAACGGCAAGGAGGACCATCGGAGCCCACATCAGGAATGGCGATTCATGCGGATGAGCACCATCGCTCCAACGCTTCTTTCCGAGGAATGTCATCATGAATACACGAGTCATATAGAAAGCGGTGATTACTGCACCTAAAAGCGTGAGCGAACCGAAGATGATTCCTTTTGTGCCACCAAGGTTGAAGGCGGCTTCGATGATCTTGTCTTTGGAATAGAAACCAGCAAATGGCGGTACGCCGATTATCGCTAGATAACCTAAGCCAAATGTCACCATTGTGATTGGCATATAGCGAGCAAGGCCGCCGTAGCGACGCATATTCACTTCATCATTCATGCCATGCATGACAGAGCCTGCACCAAGGAACATCCCGGCTTTGAAGAATCCGTGAGTAAGTAGGTGCATGATCGCAAAGGCATAACCAATCGGACCAAGACCTGCAGCAAGGACCATGTATCCGATCTGTGACATTGTTGAAGCAGCAAGAGCTTTCTTGATGTCATCTTTCGCCATACCGATGAGTGCGCCGAAGATCAAAGTAATCGCACCAACTAATACGACGACGAACTGCGCCGTTGGTGCGTTATCGAAAATGAAGTTGGATCGCACGATGAGGTAGACGCCCGCAGTGACCATCGTCGCTGCATGGATAAGTGCTGAGACTGGAGTGGGGCCTGCCATCGCATCGCCGAGCCAGGATTGCAGCGGAAATTGGGCAGATTTACCGGCAGCCGCGAGCAAGAGCATCAAACCGATCGCAACCATTGCGGCCTGAGATGCCGACTCTGCTTGTTCTTCTATTCCCTTGAAAGTGACAGTGCCAAAGACCGCGAAGGCGATCATGATGGCGATAGAGAGTCCGAGGTCGCCAACGCGGTTAGCTACAAATGCTTTCTTTGCTGCAGTTGCGTACTCGGCTTTCTTGTTCCAGAAGCCAATCAGTAGATAAGAGGCAAGACCTACACCCTCCCAACCCACATAGAGATTAAGGAAGGAATCGCCAAGGACTAGAAGGAGCATCGCCGCAATGAAGAGGTTGAGATAGGCAAAGAAACGACGTCGATCAGGATCATCAGCCATGTATGCGATCGAGTAGATGTGGATGAGGGTTCCCACTCCAGTGATGAGCAGAACAAAGCAGATGGAGAGTTGATCCAAGAGAAGCGCTGCATCTACTTGGAATGAACCGACCGAGATCCAGGTGAAAACTTTCTGGTGGACTGCTCTCGAGTACTCATCTCTTCCCACCATGGCAAAAAGTTCGATGAGCCCGAAGACGAAAGTTGCCCCAGCAACTGTTGTCGCAAGGACATGTCCCCAGCGATCTGCTCTTCTACCAAGCAGAAGAAGGAGGGCCGAACTAAGAAGAGGTAGCGCAACGAAATAGACCAGCGTGTTACTCGTTAAAGTCATCGCAGATTCCATCGACTATCGCCTCAACAAACTTGCATCATCAACCGATGCAGAGCGTCGGGAGCGGTAGATCATGACGATGATCGCAAGTCCGACCACTACTTCACAGGCCGCAACGACCATGGTGAAGAAAGCGACCATCTGCCCTTCGAGATTGCCATTAATTCGAGCAAAAGTAACAAAAGACAAGTTCGCTGCATTGAGCATCAACTCGATGCACATGAACATGACGATTGCATTGCGCCGAATGACCACACCTACTGCACCAATGGTGAAGAGAATCGCAGAGAGATAGAGGTAGTAAGAGATATCCATTTACCGGCCCTCGAAATCCTTCTCCGCCTCATTGGCCTGTGGGAGTTGATCAAGTGCGTACTTGCCCCCATCAATCACATCTCCACGTGCCTTCAAGGTCTTTGAGACTGAGAGTTCTGACGGTGTTCCATCTGGCAAAAGTGCCGGGACATCGACGGCGTTATGTCGTGCAAATACCCCTGAACCTGGAAGACCAGCAGCAGTACCAAGTGAATCACCGCGGAACCTTGCAACAGATTTCACTCGCTGTGACTTCTGCGCATCGGCACTCTTTTGCGAATGGGCAAGAACCATCGCTCCCACAGCAGCGGTGATTAAAAGTGCAGAGATGAACTCGAAGGCCCAGACATATTTCGTAAAGAGCAGGCTTGCTATACCTTCGACATTTCCAAAGCTATTCATCACTTCAATCCCTGCTGCCTCACGACCGAGTGATGCGCGAGAGATGAGTGATACCAGCAAAAGTGCGATACCAACCGATGCGGTGATCGCAATCGGCCTTACTCCCTTGAGATTCTCTTTTAATGAATCGGAGGAATCAACGCCGACCAACATCAGAATGAAGAGGAAGAGCATCATCACTGCGCCGGTGTAGACCACCACTTGAACTACACCAAGGAATGCTGCGCCATTTGCTATGTAGAAGATCGCCAGCGTAATCATGATCCAAGCCATCAAAAGAGCAGCATGGACTGCCTTCTTGACCACCAAGATTCCGAGTGCGGCGAGAACTGCAATCGGAGCCAGAATGTAGAACTGAACCGCTTCAGGCGTTGCGGTCTGTCCTACTTCAAAGGCGAGTTGATTCATCGATTCTTCTCCGAGACATTCTCTTGGAGCGGACTAGCACCAGGTACCTCACCTCGGTAGTAGGTGTGGTGATCGGCATCTGGATACATCGGATGAGGAGGGGGCAACATGCCGGCACGAAGTGGTGCCAAGAGATCTTCTTTCTCAAAGATCAACTTCCCACGATCGTTATCAGCAAGTTCATATTCATTTGTCATCGTGAGCGCTCTCGTTGGACAGGCTTCAATGCAGAGGCCACAGAAGATGCAGCGAAGATAATTAATTTGATAGACCTTGCCGTAGCGCTCACCGGGGGAGTAACGAGCAGCTTCTGTATTGCTCTCACCTTCTACGTAGATCGCATCAGCAGGACATGCCCAAGCACAGAGCTCACAACCAATGCACTTCTCAAGGCCATCAGGATGGCGATTGAGTTGATGACGACCATGGAAACGTGGCGCAGTGGGTTCTTTGACTTCGGGATATTCCACTGTATTCACTTTCTTAAACATGGTTCGGAAAGTGACCCAGAAGCCTTTGGCCTGATTGAAAAGGCTCGCTGCACCCTTATCGGTCACAGGCGCTACTTCACTCTCTGCTTTTCGAAGTGGCGCTACCTCATCAGAATGCCTTGAATCAGATTGCCTTGAATCAGATTGTCGTGAATTCAATTCACTACTCATTGCGCTCACTCCCTTCACCACTTCGTGCAGAGACGATTCCAGCGGCGCTGGTTCGTCCTGTGGGCATCACTGGAAGAGGGAATGTCGGCTCTGGCATATCCGGTACTTCATGAGCCTTCGCCTCAGCGCGTGCCTTTGAGCGTTCATATATCGATGTTCCAGCAAGAACTAGTAGAACCATGGCGGCAGTAAAACCACCAATCACGATCTGTGGCGCTCCCTCTGCCGAGAGAACTCGAAGCGTCGCGACGATCATGATCCATGCAATCGATGCTGGGATAAGAACCTTCCAACCAAACTTCATGAACTGGTCATATCGCAGTCTTGGAAGGGTTCCTCGAAGCCAGATAAAGAGGAAGAAGAAGAGGAGAACTTTGGCGAAGAACCAGACCATGGTGAACCAACCGCCGAGCCAACTCTCTGTGAAACCAAGACCTGGAAGAGCGCGATAGCCGCCAAGGAAGAGAGTTGTGGCGAGCGCAGATACGGCAAGGATGTTCACATACTCGGCCAAGAAGAAGAGTGCAAACTTCAACGATGAATACTCAGTATGGAATCCACCGACTAATTCACCCTCTGCTTCAGCAAGATCAAAGGGCGCGCGATTGGTCTCCCCGACCATCGAGATGACATAGATGATGAATGAGGGGAAGAGCACGACGGCGTACCAGAAGCGATCTTGTGATGCCACGATCTCAGAGGTCGACATGGACCCGGAATAGATGAAGACAGCAACCAGTGAGAGTCCCATAGCAACTTCATAAGAGATCACTTGGGCACTTGATCGAAGCCCACCGAGAAGTGGATAGGTCGAGCCAGAAGACCATCCAGCAAGAACAATTCCATAGACACCAATCGACGTCGCAGCAAGTATGTAGAGGACTGCAACTGGAAAATCAGTCAACTGCATCGCAGTTTCACGACCAAACATCATCACAGGCCCCGACATCGGAATCACCGCGAATGCAAGGAAACAGACGGAGACGCTAATCAGCGGGGCAATGACGAAGACGATCTTGTCAGCAGCCTTAGGGATCAAATCCTCTTTGAAGGCCAACTTCACGCCATCGGCGAGGCTCTGTAAAAGGCCGAATTTTCCTACGCGATTAGGGCCAAGCCTCATCTGCATACGAGCGACAACTCGCCGTTCTGCCCAGATCGAAAAGAGAGTAAGAACGACGCAGATTGCAAAGACCAAAAGTGCTTTGACTGCGATGAGCCAACCGGGGTCCATGCCGATCAAATCTGTAGTTGTCATCTGGAATTCGTTCATGCCTTCACCACCGTGACGAGTGAGTGTGAGGAACTTCCAAGTTCGACCAGTGGCCTCGAACCTTTCGAGTTACGTGGAATCCATATTGCACGAAAATCGATATCACCGATTCTTGCCGGAAGAGTTATCGAACCACTTTCATTGCTGACCCGAATGAGATCGCCATCCTTGATGCCAAGGCGCTCGGCACGATCCGAGGAGATAACGCACTCAGACTTCTTTGCAGTGCCAGCAAGATTAGGTTCACCGCTCTGTAACGTTCCTTCATCAAGGAGGTTTCGCCATGAGGTGAGAATCGCTTGATTCTCACTCGGGACTTTTGGTGCGATAGCTGCACTGGGAGCAAATACCGCACGATTTCCATCCCATCTTCCGAGAGCTG
Source organism: Actinomycetota bacterium (assembly GCA_010028225.1). GTDB lineage: Bacteria > Actinomycetota > Actinomycetes > Nanopelagicales > Nanopelagicaceae > SYAN01. Next base: position 815 of record RGOY01000007.1, on the reverse strand, counting down.
CGATCTCTTTCGAAGCGGCGGCAACTGTTGGGAGATTAATCGGACGCCCCATCTCCTCTGCGAGCATCGAAAGCACTCGAAGATCACTTCGTTGCAATGAATCAGTCACTGCTGATTCGAAGGATCGTGCTGAACCCTGCCAATCCATGAACGAGCCGCTCTTCTCGACGACCGCTGCAACAGGTAGAACCACATCAGCAATCTCTGTCATTGCACTCTGCCTGATCTCAAGGCTGACGACAAATGCCTTCTTCAATCCCTTGATCGCATCGCGAGAGATATCGAATGGATCGACACCGCCAACTAAGAGAGCTTCGATTTCACCTTTGTGAAGCGCTTCAAGAATTTGATCTGTGCCAAGGCCAGGTTCACTCGGAATCGACTCAACTGACCAAGCTGTCTGCAGATCTATACGAGCAGCAGCATCCTGCACTGGTCTTGCGCCTGGAAGGAGGTTGCCGATCGCACCTGATTCAAGTGCACCACGTTCACCTGCTCTTCTGGGAATCCACGCCAACTTCGCACCAGTCTTCTCGGCGAGCGCCTTTGCTGATGAAAGTGCGCCGGCTGTCTCAGCAAGACGTTCTCCAACCAAGATGAGAGATTTCGAAGTGAGTGCGAGCGAGGCGATCTCAGAAGATTCATTGCCGACATTCTTGATGACTTCTGCGCCGAGCTTGGCACTTCCTCTGCTGGTGTATGGCGCGATTGTGACAACTTTAAGGGCACGCTTTCGTACCTGCTTGAGAATACGAAGGAAGATGATGGGGGATTCTTCCTCAGGTTCGAAGGCAAGAAGGATGACTTGATCCGCC
>RGOY01000060.1 GCA_010028225.1 Actinomycetota bacterium | reverse complement strand
AGGAGAACTACACGGGTTATAACGCAGATTCGGTCATCAAGCCACTCTGCGATCCTTTGGTTGAAGAGCCACAGGAGAACTCGCTTGTGATCAAGAACCTCACTGCTATCGAGAAGAAGATGATCGATGATGCATACGGACTTTCGGTTGCACGCCATGCAAACGTTGTCGGTGTGAATGAAGACCTTGACGGTATCCGTCTTGGCTTCTACCCACAGATTACGTGGAACTTCTGGGAGTGGAAGTTCACCAAGTAATAACTGATCGAGGCTGAATCAGCTTCGAAATAGAGGTGGCCGGTCACGGCGATGTCGTGGCCGGCCCTTCTTTATGGATCTGTTGCGCTAACCTTGCGTATTGTTTCAACGGCATTGTCTTTGATCTGAGGAGTTCGATTTGTTCGGATTCATAGCTCGGCGCATCGGCGTCCTCATCGTCATCCTTTTCGGTTCCAGCTATCTCCTTTATAACCTTCAAGCTCTCTCGGGTGATCCTCTGGCGGATTTTCGAACGAGTCGTGATCCTGAAGTCGAGTCTCAGATCAAGGCAACGATCGAGCAGTTGCGCCTTGATGTTCCTGCGCCACTTCGATATTTCATCTGGCTTCGAGGAGTCCTTGGGATATTTGTAGGACAGCCAGATTTTGGAAAGGTAAGAACTGGGGAACCAGTAGGAGAGCTCCTCATGGATGCGATCCCGGTGACGATTCGCCTTGTCTTTGGGGCAACAATCATTGCCATACTCCTTGGCATCACTATCGGCGTTGTCACAGCGCTTCGTCAGTACAGTCGCTTCGACTATTCGATGACCTTTGTTGCATTCTTGATGTTCTCACTGCCGATCTTCTGGGTAGCGGTCCTACTCAAAGAGTTCATGGCCATCCAGTTCAATAATTTCCTCTCTGAACCCAATATCCCTACTACGTGGATTATTGGGATTTCAGCCTTCATAGCGCTCTTTTTTGGAGCCATACTTGGGCGAAGCAGGAGAACCTTCTGGATTGGATTCCTTGCTTCAGGTCTTTTCACCGCAGTACTTCTCACTCTTATTGATGCTCGCGGATGGATTCTGGAACCTGGCATTGGGCCAGTCATCTTCGCTCTACTCGCTCTCCTCACAGCTTTCGGCGTGACGCAGATTTCCATGGGTGTTGGTCATAAGCCTTCGCTCTATGCCTCACTCTCCGTTGCGGTAGCTGGAGCAATCTCTTATTTCCCGATGCAATCTCTCTTCAAACGTGAGAGCCAAGTTCCAGTTCTTCTCGGTGGTCTCGTTGTCGCGTTGATAGTGGCTGGAATTGCCACAGTGGCCTTCGCGCGTATTGATCGAGGCCCGGTTTATCGAACCGCCTCGATTACAGCGTTCATCATCGGAATCATCATGATCGTTGATAAGTTGATGCAGACCTGGGGTCCCTATGTCTCCAGTGGTGAAGTGCAGTATCGACCGGTTCCAACGATTGGTGAGCGAAATCCACTCATTGAAACCAATGATTTCTGGGTAGCTTTGCTCGACACTCTTTTGCATATGTTCTTACCGACAATTGCGCTAACTTTAATCGGGTTTGCGGGGTATGTCAGGTACACCAGAGGAACCCTCCTTGATGTTTTAAATCAGGATTACATTCGAACTGCCAGGGCAAAGGGACTTAATGAGCGCACTGTGATCATGCGCCACGCATTTCGAAATACGATGATCCCGATCGTCACACTTCTTGTCGTGGATTTTGCTTCTGTTGTCGGTGGCGCACTCATCACTGAGAATGTATTCGCCTGGCGAGGTATGGGAACACTCTTTAGACAAGCTATCGGTACTTTTGACCTCAACCTCTTGATGGGTATCTTCTTCGTGACCGCCACTCTTGCACTCGTTGCGAATCTTGTTGCAGATCTCCTCTATTCGGCCCTTGATCCCCGAGTACGTGTAGGAAGTGGTAAGTCATGAGCGACGACGTAAAGCAACCTGCTGATAGTGCTGACATGAAGTCAGACATTTTCTCCAAGGAGACCGAGGGATTAAGCCAGGCCCAAATCGTCAGGAAGCGATTTTTCCAACATAAGGCCGCGATGACCTCACTCTTTGTTCTTTTAGGGATCATCTTCTTCGTCTTCTCTGCACAGTCCATCTCACTTGGTCCCGTCAAGTATCCGGGATGGTGGAAATACGATTACGAGCAAATTTCTGATCTGCGTATTGCAGAGTGCTCTGGGGGAGTCGTGGGTTGCCCAAGTTTGGATGTATTCCCCTCATCTATTGATGGCACCCCGATGCAGATCGGTGAACATCCCTTTGGTCAAGACGATATCGGTCGAGATTATTTTGCAATGGTGATGCGCGGTGCACAGAGATCGCTCTTGGTTATGGTCATCATCGGAACTCTTGGTGCGGCTCTCGGAACGGTGATCGGAGCTATTGCTGGATTCTTCCGAGGCTGGGTCGATGCCATCTTGATGAGATTCACTGACTTCATCATCACTGTTCCCACCATCGTCCTTGGGTCGGTGATCGGTTACCACTTTGGGAATTTGGGTGCGGTCTTCCTAGCATTCTTCTTAGGGATATTTGCGTGGACGGGTATATCCCGTCTTGTGCGAGGTGAGTTCTTGAAACTTAGAGAACTCGAGTTTGTCGATGCTGCTCGGGTCGCGGGCGCGAGTACACGACGCATTATCTTTAAACATATTCTCCCCAACGCCGTTGGCGTCATCATCGTCTCGGCAACGCTACTTATGTCTGGTGCAATATTGCTAGAGACAGGACTTAGCTATCTTGGCTTTGGAGTAGTTCCGCCGGATGTATCGCTGGGGCTTTTGATCAGCAACTATCAAGATGCTTTCACAGTACGGCCATGGCTCTTCTGGTGGCCTGGACTTTTCATTATTGCAGTAGCGCTCTGCGTTAACTTCATCGGCGATGGTCTTCGCGATGCTTTCGATCCCCGTCAACGTCGGGGTATGTCGCGAAAGGATAAAGCGAGCCTTGCCAGCGGTGAGAGCAAGTGATCTCTCTGAGAACTCTAGAAAACGGTAGCGAGTGCTGTGATCACTCCGAGAATTGCTGCCAGAGTTATTTCTCGAAAGTGCCATTCATTGGTGGAGGATTGGTTACTCAATCCGTTGGTTCGATGAGATTCCCATTCACGTCGGCAGATAATGAGAGCGACACCGGAGTGAGAGTTCGGCAACTCCCCAGCCTTGATACTGCTCTCTCGACCGAGAGTGCTTCCGCGCAAATCACTGTGAAGAACATTTCTTGTGTGGTACCTGCCGGGAACGGGAGCAGCCCATGCATGAATTCGCTGACCGAGGGCATAGACATACATCGTGTATTTGGCGTCGATCTCTTCGATATCAGGCCAGCTGAGTCGATGAGTTCTGAAGGGATTGATGATCGTGAGCTCACTTGCACTCGTTCGGATCTTCGGCATCACGAGGACGAGATGGTTGCAGTAACCAATCAGAGCAAGCCACGAGAAGACCGTGACGGATCCGGCATTAAATCCGCTGTAAATCTCAGCGATGGCGAGTCCACCGAGAAAGAGATAGTTAGCCCCAGCAAAGACCAGATTGCTTCTCGGTCTGATCTGATGGTTTTCGGACACATCGCAAGGATAACCTCAAGGGAAGTGGCAGCATGAGTGAGCCAATCTTGAAGGTCAGAGATTTCTCTGTTGATTTTTGGGTCGATGGAGTCTGGTACCCCGCTGCGATCAAGATGAACTTTGATCTGCACCCAGGCAAGGTTCTTGCAATCGTCGGTGAATCTGGCTCGGGTAAGTCCACGACTGCGCTTGGGTTGATGGACCTTTTAGCGACCAATGCCCGCCGTAGTGGCAGTGTCATGGTCAAGGGCGAAGAGATGATCGCGGCGAAAGCGAGCACGCTTCGAAAGTTTCGGGGAAGAGAGGTCGCCTATATCTTCCAAGAGCCGATGACGGCGCTCAACCCGGTCTACACCATTGGATTTCAGATAGTTGAGACGCTTCGAAATCACTTTGATGTGGGACCGAAGGTTGCCAGAGAACGTGCAATCCAGTTGATCACTTTGGTCGAAATACCAGTCCCCGAACGCGCTTTCGACAAATACCCACATCAACTCTCTGGCGGACAGCGTCAAAGGGCGATGATTGCTCAATCTCTCGCCTGTGATCCGGGCCTACTCGTCGCAGATGAGCCAACAACTGCACTTGATGTCACCATCCAAGCCGAGATCTTGGATTTGATGCGTGGACTTCGCACCAAGTTGAACTCGGCGATCCTGCTCATCACGCACGATATGGGCGTTGTTGCAGATATGGCAGATGAAATCTTGGTGATGAAAGATGGAAATACCGTCGAACACGGAAGTTCCGAGCAGATTTTCCATAATCCTCAGCATCCTTACACCAAGGAGTTGCTCGGGGCGGTGCCAAAACTTGGCGGTAGTGCCAAGCGAATCCTTCCAGCCGAGAGCGCTAATGCTGCTCCGGTATTGAAGATGGAGAATGTCACCGTCGAGTATCCGAAACGTGGACGAGTCCCAGCTTTTACAGCAGTCAAAGATTTCTCACTGGAGATTTTCCCGGGTGAGATTGTCGGACTCGTTGGTGAATCAGGATCTGGAAAAACAACTGTCGGGCGCGCTGCTATCGGACTTTTACCGATCAAGGCAGGACGCCTTGAGATCGTCGGCACAGACATCTCACACGCAACCCAGAAAGAACTCTTCACGATTCGTCGTCACACCGGAATCGTCTTCCAAGATCCCGCCTCCTCCCTCAACCCAAGGCTTCCAATCGGTGAGAGCATCGGTGAGCCGATCTTCTTGGCAAAGCTTGCTAAAGGCGAAGAACTCAATCGCAAAGTAGAAGATCTCCTCGAGCAGGTAGAGCTTCCGCGCTCTTATAGAAACCGGTTTCCGCACGAACTCTCTGGCGGTCAACGTCAACGAGTAGGAATCGCTAGAGCTCTTGCGCTCACTCCTGATCTTTTGATCGCTGATGAGCCAACGTCGGCACTCGATGTATCCGTTCAGGCGAGGTTCCTTGACCTTCTCCTTGAGCTTCAAGATAAGTTGAAGTTCGCGTGTCTCTTCATCAGTCACGACCTCGCGGTAGTGGACATCCTCTCGCATCGAATCGCGGTGATGCAGGATGGGCGTCTTGTTGAGGTGGGCGATCGAGATCAGATTCTCAAGAATGCCAAGGATCCATACACACGCAGATTGATAGCTGCTGTACCTGTGCCAGATCCCATCGAGCAGAAAGCACGGCGCGAGGCCCGACTCGCAGCGAAAGGCTCGTAGTTCACTTTCGCGCTAGCTTTAACTCACCAGATTCGAACGCGTTCCTTTGGGTCAAGGTAGAGACGATCTCCAGGTTTCACATCAAAAGCTTCTGCAAATTGATCCAGGTTCTTCACGATCTGATTGCAACGAAACTCGGCGGGAGAGTGCGGATCGGTAGCAAGGCGGACTCGCATCGCCTCGGGTCTAATCTTGGAACGCCAAACTTGGGCGTATCCGATGAAGAACCTCATCACTCCTTTGATTCCATCAATGATGGGAGCTTCTTTTCCACCAAGTGACCTCAGGTAGGCCTTGTAAGCAATCGTTGCTCCGCCAAGATCACCAATATTCTCGCCGATAGTGAGCGATCCATTGACTTTGGCATCAGGTGTCTCTTCGGGGGAGAGCGCGTCATATTGCTCGATCAAGGACTTAGTTCGTTTTTCGAATTCACTTCGGTCGCTATCGCTCCACCAATTAGATAGGCGTCCATCGCCGTCGTAACGAGATCCTTGGTCGTCGAATCCATGTCCGATCTCATGTCCGATCACAGCACCGATTGCGCCATAGTTGACGGCATCATCGGCTTCGAGATCGAAAAAGGGTGGCTGCAAAATGGCGGCAGGAAAGACAATCTCATTCATCCCTGGGTTGTAATAGGCGTTGACTGTCTGAGGGGTCATGAACCACTCACTTCGATCAACCGGCGCATCAATCTTGGCGTAATGGAATGCGCTTTCGAATGCGTGGACTCGGGCCAAGTTACCCATTAAGTCCCCGGGGACAATCTCGAGAGTGGAGTAGTCGCGCCACTTATCTGGATAGCCAATCTTTGGTGTGAACTTCTCAAGTTTCTCGAGCGCTTTCTTCTTGGTATCTGCGCCCATCCACTCCAGGCCAGTAATGCTCTCTCGATAAGCCTCAATCAGGTTCTGGACCAGCGACTCCATTCTGGATTTTGCTTGAGGGGGAAAGTGGCGCTCGACATACATTCGGCCGACTGCTTCACCGAGTGCGCCTTCGACAAGGGCTACACCTCGCTTCCATCGATCCTTAAGAATCGGGATTCCGGAGAGCTTCGTACCGTAGAAGGCGAAATTCTCGTTGACGAATTGGGAACTGAGGTATGGGGCGCTACCAGAGATGACTTTGAAGGCGAGCCACGAACTCCACTTAAAGGAATCGAATGCCCCAAGGACCTCACCAACTCCAGTGAAGAAGGAAGGTTGGCTGATTACTGCTTGGCGAAGGACCTTCTCTGGGGTACGGGAGCGCTCGCTCCAGAGTCGCCAATCAAAGTGCGGCGTCAAAGCCTCAATCTCGGCGAAAGACATCTTGTTGTAGATTGCAACTGCGTCTCGACTCTTGACGTTATCCCAGTGGTGCGAGGCGATTTGGGTTTCAAGGTTCATGATGGCCTCAGCACGCTTGGGCGCATCATCGACTCCGGCCAGCTCGAAAAGATGAGTGATATGCGATTTCAATCCCGCTCTCATCTCGCTATGAGCACTCTCGCGATAATAGGACTCATCGGGAAGGCTCAGACCACCTTGATAGAGATAGGCAATATTGATGGTGGGATCTGAGTAATCACTGGTGATGTAGCCACCGAAGAGTGAAGCTCGCCCTCGTGATTCCAATGTGCCAAGGAGAGCGGTAAAACCAGCAAGATCGCCGAGCGCTAAGGCAGAGTCAAGGTCGGCTTTGATGGGCGATATTCCAGCAGATTCAATCGATGCTTCATCCATAAAGGCTCGATAGAGATCTCTGATTTTCTGGCCGTCACTGCCGTTTGCTCCCTCGGCACTCTCGATGATCGCTCGAACGCGCTCCTCAGATAGATCTCGGAGGGCATAGAAAGAGCCATCCACTGCTCGATCGGCTGGGATCTGCGCAGTATCGAGCCAGGCGCCGTTGACGTGGCGATAGAAGTCATCTTGGGGTCGAATCTCGCTCTTGAAGTTCTCTGTGATGATCCCGCTGGAACGAGTTGTCATGCACTTACTCCCCATCTAGTCCGGACGAATTGTGAAAGATTTCTTGATAGTTATTTAATAAGTGCCAAAAGGAGCATTGATCGGGTC
>RGOY01000059.1 GCA_010028225.1 Actinomycetota bacterium | reverse complement strand
AGCATTCACCGTTATTCCCCCGTCAACCTTCATCTCTCGAAGACTAACCCCTGAATCTTTCGACATCGCATCAAGCACATCACGCGTCTGATAACAAATAGCCTCAAGGGTTGCACGAGCGATATGAGCCTTTGTCGAAGCCCTTGTCATTCCCACAATGGCCCCGCGCGCATCACTTCTCCAGTATGGGGCGAAGAGACCCGAAAAAGCAGGAACAAAGTAGAGGCCACCGTTATCTGGAACCGATGCTGCTAATGACTCGATATCAGATGACTTCTCGATTATCTGGAGTTGATCCCTGAGCCATTGCACTGCAGAACCCGTGACAGCCACAGATCCCTCCAGAGCGTAGATTGGTTCTCTACCTTCAAACTGATAACAGAGAGTGGTTAGAAGTCCGTGTTTGGAGCGAACAATCTCGCTGCCAGTATTGAGGAGAGCAAAATTTCCAGTGCCATAGGTAGTTTTGGACTCACCTCGCTCGAAACAGACCTGACCGAACATTGCTGCTTGTTGATCGCCAAGAACTCCCGCTATTGGAATGGCGGCACCGAAAGGCCCAGATGGATCGGTCTGGCCAAAGTGTGAAACCGATGCTTTGATTACTGGGAGCATTTCTTTCTTCACACCAAATAGCTTGAGTAGCTCTGGATGCCAATCGAGAGTCTCAAGGTCCATCAACATCGTACGACTCGCATTAGTCACATCGGTGGCATGTACTTGTTTTCCCGTTAACTTGAAAATCAGCCATGAGTCGATAGTTCCCAAGCAGAGATCTTCCTGGTTCACTGCGCGACTTCGTTCAAGGAGCCAGGTCATTTTGCTCGCCGAAAAATATGGAGCGATGGCAAGGCCTGTTCGGCGTATCACTTCGTTCTGCTCGGCCTCAGAGAGACGGTTCAGGATCTCAGTAGTGCGTGTGTCCTGCCAGACGATTGCGTGGGATAGGGGCTGGCCTGAAGATCGAGACCATGCAACAGTGGTCTCACGTTGATTCGTTATTCCTATTGCGCTGAGTTGACTCCCTGTGATGCCTGCGTTCTTGAGTGCGCCACGGATTACTTCTTGAGTCCGCTCCCAAATTTCGTTTGCATCATGCTCTACCCAGCCTGCTTGGGGCAGGATTTGTCGATGCTCTTTTTGGTCTGATGAAACGATTGCACCATTTTCATCAAAGATCATGAAGCGGGTGCTTGTGGTCCCTTGATCGAGTGCACCGACGTAGCGCATGCCCGATATCCTAAGGCTGTGGCGCTCCTTGATTCAGCCCTCAATAATCAACAACGCGAAGAAGATTTAGCGAGCCTCAAGACCGAGGTATTCGATCTCCTCGTGATTGGCGGGGGAGTCACTGGGGCAGGGGTAGCGCTTGATGGTGCTAGTCGTGGCCTGAAGGTCGCACTCATCGAAGCGGGTGACTTAGCCTCCGGCACCTCATCGCGTTCATCAAAGTTAATCCACGGTGGCCTTCGTTATCTCGAGCAATATGACTTCAAGTTAGTGAAAGAAGCGTTACGTGAACGCGAAATGATGGTAACAACTCTCGCGCCGCACTTAGTAAAGCCAGTAAGTTTTTTATTTCCGCTGACTGAGAAGTTTCGCGAGCGCACTTATGTTGGCGCGGGTCTTGCTCTTTATGATTTGTTACGGGGATTCAAGCGAGCGCTTCCATGGCATAAACATCTTGATCAGAAGCGAGTGGCAAAAGTTGCCCCAAGTCTTAGGGCTGACATCATCACTGGAGGGATTCAATACTTCGATGCTCAAGTCGATGACGCCCGTCACACGATGATGATTGCTAGAACAGCAAAGCGCTATGGCGCCAGAATCGCAACTTATACCGAGGCGACGGAACTAATTCGCGACGGCAAGCGCGTTGTTGGGGTAAAGGTCAAGCCGCAAGGAGGCCGAGCGTTCGCGGTCAAAGCCAAGGTAACAGTTCTTGCCGGAGGTGTTTGGACTTCTCCACTCTATGAGAAATTTGGATTGAAACCAGGATACGAAGTTCGCATGAGTAAGGGTGCGCATATTGTCGTTCCTGGTGATGCGATCTCCTCTGAAAGTGGAGTCATCATCAAGACACCACTCTCTGTTCTCTTCATCATTCCCTGGTTCGGTAAATGGATAGTTGGTACCACCGATACTGAATACCGAGATGATCCTGGGACGCCGGTGGCTTCGAAGTCTGATGTTGATTACATTTTGGCTCAAGCTAATCGCGTCTTAACTCCAAGGTTGAGACGAAGTGATGTGATTGGCGTTTATGCCGGTTTACGTCCTCTGATTTCATCCGCACCGGATTCACCAACCACGAAGTTGTCAAGAGAGCACATCGTCGATCGCCCCGCTCCAGGTTTTGTCAGCATCGCTGGAGGGAAATACACCACCTATCGCGTTATGGCAGAAGATGCTGTTGATGTGGCAAGTGCTGAGTTGCGACGAATAGTCCCTGAATCAAGCACTGCGCAGTTGCCGCTTCTCGGTGCCGATGGATATTTTGCACTGACGAATAAGGTCTCTCTTTTAGCAAGTGAGTATGCACTCTCAGAGCAAGCAATTCGACATTTACTTGATCGTTATGGAAGTGAGATTGTGACTCTGTTGGAATTGACTCGAAAAAAACCGGAGTTGAGTTCCAAACTGAATCCGAATCTTGAATATCTCAAGGTCGAAGCAGTTTATGCGGTCGAGTTTGAAGGGGCGAGAAACCTCATTGACATCATTGATCGTCGCACCCGGATTTCATTCGAGAGTGATGATCATGGCTTGGGCGTGGCGAAAGATATCGCCGAGATACTTGCGAAGCATCTTGGATGGAGTGGAACGGAAAAGAAGAAGCAGATCGAAGAATTCAAGAACCATGTAAAGGCCGAGAGAGCAGCCTTGCTTACATCTTGATCTGTTTGCGGCACCCTGAGAGAGTTGGATTTGTTGGCGCACTCTTTGTTGGTTTTGGTCGTGGGGTTATCTCAGGTCCCTGTAGTAGGGAGAAAGTGACCGGAGTTGAGATTGAGGCGTGGGTCTTTGTTGGATCCTTGAAGATAACTTCTCCACTGTAACTTCCAGCAGGTAGGCCCTTAACCGATAGCGAGAAGAGGCCACTTGCATCACGATTAGTCGTTTGTTGAAACATCAAGGCTGTAGCAGAGTCTTCGCTAGGTGAGAGTGCGAGTTCAACTGATCCAGTGACAACGGGTTCGCCGTTGAAACGTTTCACTTCGTGGATCCAGGAACTCCGTATTTTGGTGCAATTCCGCATGAGGAGAATTGCCAGATTTGCCAGAGAGATTTGCAGTCAGAAGTGGTCCAAGAGTGGACAAAACAGCCAACTACTTTCTTTCCAGGTTCGGCACTCGGTTTAGCCGGATTGATTCCAAAGTGTGAGAGCCAGAGCGGGTAGGACCGAAGTTTCGGACTCCGATTAAGAGCTCGCTCCAAGAAAGCAGGGTAGGAGTAAAGGAAAGGTTTTCGACCCGTCTTTTGGTAAACAGTCTCTAACCAGGTCTCTGCCCATAGAGTGTTAGCGCGCTTAGACGAGAACTTCGTGCATCTCTTGTTGACGTAACGGACGCAGTTATTCTCAAGATCAAGGGCATAAGGAAGATCTAACTCGGTGTAACCACCGACAGAGGCAAGTCGCCAGATGGCTTGTTGAGCCTGTGCTTTCGCATCAGCGATTAACACCTTCTTACTCTCTGTGTTGGGCAGAGTCGCATAGTGATAGAAACCTGTATAAAGACCAGCAGATTGGGCAGCATGACGGTCCATCACGAGATATTTACGGGCAAGCGCATCAGAATCATCCCTAGTATCTGAAGCCTTTATCATCACAAAACGCATTCCTGCGCGAAACATCTTCTCGAAGTTAATGGGTTTGTCCTTCGGATGTTGCCACCGACTGATGTCAGCGCCATAGATCCTCGACCCTGGGCCACTTTGGGATATAAGCGAGAAATTTGGATCTTCAGGAGTTGCAACAGGATTAATGACTAATTTTCGAGAGGTCGTGGTGAATGAATTGGAAGCAGTGACTACCTCTGCTCGGAAACCAACTTCGCTATCGACAGAATCGAAGCTCCCTCGAACCTTCCATGTTCCAAGATTGGTGGTTTTGGTAGTTATGCCGGTTGGTTCCCACTTATCACCGACTCGCTGCAAGATTCTTATCGTTACACCTGGTGTAGCAGGACTCACCACTCCATGGAAGGAGAGGAGTGGCTCTCTTACGCTTGGTGTTTGGACAGCGAAGAAAGTTGAGCTATTAGCGCCATGCGAATGTGATGGTGGCACAAGACTCATGATCAAAACGGCAACGATGAGTGTTATTGACTTTCGAAATCTGGAGAGAGAGTTACGCATCAATGACCTCCAGGCTTTCGCCCGTTACTGACTTGATTGCTCCCTCGACAACTGAGCGAAGTTCGGGCTTTCTCGCGTTTGCGTAATCATGTCCACCAGCGAGTTTCGCAGGATCGGAGAAGTCGAGATAGAGCTTGCCCCCTTCAAGTTTTGCCAAGCGCGCATCAAAGTAAGCAAGCCAGGCAACCCTATTGATGCGCTCGACTTCATCGAGCACCTGGTTCCATTGACTCTTCAAATCACTCAGATTCATTTTAAACTCTTAATTCAAGATGGCGAAGAGAACCGCTCCAGAAACCACCATCCAGCTGATGACTTTCACTATTCGATTTGAAAAGATTTTTTGCGTCATTGGAAGGAAAAGCAAGGCGACGAGAATGGCACCTATCGCAATAATTATCAGTGAGTTTCTAGCACCAGTGCTCTCTGCCGATTGGTAACGCCAATTGATCAAACCTAGGGCAATCAACATATAACTCATCCATCGGAGCGGGGTGAGCGGATGCATGAGGAGAGGGTAGCGGTAGGAATAGGCTGACTTCACCTGAGCAAAGGTGACACTCCGACTGTTGTGATCATTAGTCGATAGTGAGGCAAGAAAATCTGTAGGAGGCAAGAGATATGTCTTGGATCGAAACCATTGAACCTGAGAGCGCGGATGGAGAACTGGCGGCCATTTACGCAAGTTTGAAGAAGACACATGGTGGAGTTGATCAGGTGATGAAAGTTCACTCACTGCGACCAGCAACAATGTCTTCTCATCTTTCTCTCTATCAATCAGTACTACATCATCCCGACAATGAAGTTCCACGGTGGCTTCTTGAAGCTATTGGTGTTCTCGTTTCATCAATTAATTCATGTCAATACTGTCTCAATCATCATTTTGAGGGAATGTCACGTGCTTTTGGCGATCGAATTCGTGCTACTGACATTAAAAGTGGGCTTCTCTCGGGCGATATAGATGAGCTTCCTCTCTCCCTTAAAGAGAAAGCTGCTCTGCGCTATGCATCACGGCTTTCCTTAGAACCGGGTAATTCCGATGTTTCATGGATCGAGGAATTGCGTCAATCAGGATGGAGTGATGGTGAGATCTTAGAAATCAATCAAGTTACTTCTTACTTCGCCTATGTCAATCGCGTCGTCTTAGGGCTCGGCTGTTCCACAGAAGGTGAAACTCTAGGCAGATCACCTGCCATGTAAGGCATTTAGAGAGACTCTCACGTGGGAAATGTTCTGAGGGTGATTGTCTAGTCCCTATAGACGTAGGAGAATCTGGCTGTGATGAAAAAACTGACCGCACCATTGTTCATTTTTCTTACCTTGGTTTTGGCCGTCTCTATGACAGTTACTTCGAATGCGGCAAATACCGAGTATCGACACATGATTGTCGATTCATTTGCAGAAGGTGCCGGTAGTGGGTCAGAAGTGAGCGCTATGCCCGAAGACGTGGTTCAAAAGATCATCAATAACCAGGAGACAGATTGGCGGCAGACTAGAAAGAGTTGCGATACATACATAAGCGGCGATTGCACTAACGTGGAGACTGCTTATTCGCTACGAATCTATCTCCCTCTTTGTAGCGCCGAGGCCACAAGCTATTGCATCGAATCTCTAGCAATTTCTGATGGCGTAGGCGGTCCACTCGTCAAAGGTGATTATGTGGGGCTAGTAGATGGAAAAACTTTTGATGCCGCTTCTGAGCGAGGGCTACCCAAGGCTGTCACGGCTTCACGGTGGACCGTACCTGGCGTCAAGCACAGCGGCGGGAGTGATGCCTATGCGGTCAAAGTTCTTGTCGATGCTTTTAAGAGTGGCAAGTCCAAGGACCTCTTTTTGTTTGATGTGACCGCAATCGTTGAACCTTTTACAGAGGCAAAGAGTGTGCAAGGACAGAGCGATGATTCGTGCACATCGTTCAAGTTGAAAGAAATCTGTGCCAAACGGGTTGATTTTCTTGAAAAGCAGAGAGTTGCGCTGACACTTCGTCTTCCCAGTGCAGTGACAGGGTGGCTAAATGGACGGTTGAAGAATGCAGCTATTGAGATAACTTCAATCGACTCAAAGTTGAATCGAATCAAAGTAGAGGCTGAGCCAGTAGTCGTTCCTGAGGTCAACGTTTTACTAACGAAGGAGCAATTCGACTCCCTGCCCGATCCGAGCTTCTTCCTGCGCCAAGGTGAGATTTGGAATTCAGTGAATGCGGGAAACCCCATTGCTCTAGAGTGGATCAAGCAACTTGCGGGAGTTATGAAAGATACCGCAACGGGCGAGCACACTTCATGGGCGTTTTCCACGGTAGGTGGACGTCAAAGCAATGAGTGTTTTAACGATAAGACCCGACTCATAGGGCTCGTTACTACAAATGCTGCGGTCTACTCTCCCGGCGCACCAGATTTTGTTAATGATTTCCTCAATTACAAAGTCGGTGGCCTTCACTTTCGTCCTGACGGCAAGAGTCTCAATGTCGGTACCTATGATCTTCTTATTCGTTCTGATGTGGCCAGGTGTCTCTATCGTTTCACTAACGCACCACTTTCTGCATCTGTCTCGGTCGTTGATGATGCTGGAAGTGAAAAACGCATAGAAACGACATTTCTCAATGAGAAAGATGGATGGCTCCACTTGGGCGCATACGGTTTTTCTTTCTCGAGACCAACGCTAAAAGTGAAGCTAACCGGAACGCGACAGAGTAGTTCTGCTCAAGGGTCATCGCAGGGATCTTCGACGGACCCAAAGGCCAAGAAACAAGGAGCTAACTACACCGTCAAATGTAAAAAGGGAAAGGTTACGAAGAAGTTTATTACGGCGGTGCCAAAATGCCCTTCTGGCTGGACCAAGGTCTGATCTGAATGGCCTATGTTACGAGTTGATTAGTGAGCAGATTTGATCAAGGGCTTCATTATTTTGATCAATAACATCTCTTGCAATTTCTTCTAGAGCAGAGACAGTCTCTGGTCGAGCATCGTCTAGAGACGATCGCATTCCAGACATCAATGGTTG
>RGOY01000058.1 GCA_010028225.1 Actinomycetota bacterium | reverse complement strand
ATTCCATCGGTTCGCGAAGAGCATCAAGGGTCCCCGCATCGCACTCAGGAGCTTCATCGATAAAGAGGACGCCGCGGTGAGCCAGGGAGATTGCTCCGGGTTTGACGCGATGTGAACCACCACCGATCAGGGCCGACCTCGTTGTGGTGTGATGCGGTGCAACGAACGGGACATCAGTGACGATCCTCGTGCTCCCAGTTGATACCGAATGAATTGCATTGATTTCCAAAATTTCTTCGCGCGAGAGCTTTGGCATGATTGTCACCATCCGCTCCGCGAGCATTGTTTTACCGGTGCCTGGGGGACCGATCATCAACACATGGTGATGTCCTGCCGCAGCAGCGACTAGAGTCGCTATCGCCACTTCTTGTCCTGCTACTTCACTGAAATCAACTTTTGGATTCTTTCTTTCAGCCTCTGGGTTAGCTACCTCATTCACAGTGAAAAGTGGCTCGACTTCTACCGCTTGCGCGCACACTTCTCCTGTTGAAAGGAACCCAACCACCTCTTTCAAATCACGAACTAGGTGGGTTTTCACCTCAGGTATGAGCGTTATCAGTGGTGCGCTCTCACTCGAAGTAATGACGTCATTGATTCCGCTGTGATGTGCTGAGATCAATGCTGCGACAAGACCGCGACTCGCCCTGACTCTGCCATCTAAAGAGAGTTCTCCGAGAAAAAGTCGCCCCTCGACCGACTCTTGTGAGATCACGCCCTGTGCAATCAAGATTGCCACCGCGATGGGAAGGTCGAAGCTTGATCCTCGCTTCGGTATCCCAGCCGGTGTCAGCGAAACTGTGACTCGGGACTGTGGCCATTGAAATCCACAATTAACAAGCGCACTTCGAACGCGATCTCTCGACTCATGAAGTGAGGAATCAGGCATGCCGAGGAGGAGAAAGGTGGGTAATCCATCAGCGATATCCACCTCGATGGTGATGATCTCGCCAGCAAGACCGGTGAGAGCAACTGACTGTACGGATGCAATCAAGACTTCAACCCCACCCGATGAGAAATTTTCGGCAGCGAGAAGTTATCGAGCGTGATCACATCTATCCGATACTCCATGCGGATGGCATGTTCGATGCACCACTGACGAGCCAAGAGATGAAGCCGTCTCATTTTCTCTGCATCGATGGCTTCGATCGCATCTCCGAAACGTCCACTGGAGCGAGCTTTTACTTCAACGATAACCAATTCGCCATCGGGGGCAGTCACGACAAGATCTATCTCGCCATGTACGCCTCGCCAATTTCGCTCAATGACTCGGTAATGTCGATGGGTCAGATAACTCTCTGCAAGTTGTTCGCCAAGAATTCCAAGAAGTGCTGCCTTATCGCTCTTTGCCACGAGCGGATGATGGTGCAAGAACTGCGGCATTGAGCCTGGCCGGCAAGAAAGCTGTGAATGCTTTTCAGTTGTGGATTTTCGCCTTAACTACTTGAGTAGCGCGGAGACATTTCGATACGAAGTTCTATGAATCTCAGTTACACCTAGATCTGAGATGGCTTTCATATGGGAAGCAGAGGAATATCCTTTATGGGATCCGAATCCATACCCCGGAAATTTCTTCTCCATCTCCATCATGATTCGATCCCTCGTCACTTTTGCGACAATCGATGCCGCGCCGACCGCAACCGAGAGCGAATCCCCTTTGAACATCGCTAACGTTGGCATGCTCACTCCTGTAACGGGATAGCCATCACTTATCAGATAGTCAATCTCAATCCCAAGGCCAGCCACTGCCCTTCTCATTGCCGAGATATTCATAGCCTGCAAACCAAAGTGATCGATCTCCTGCGAACTGATCTCGATGACATGTGTGGCCCGAGAACTGGCGAGGATGAGATTGAAGAGTTCCTCTCGTCGTGCTGGCGAGAGAGCTTTGCTATCGAGTACCCCAAGTTCAAGCAGTGGAGAACTTCTATCAAGTGCAACCGATGCTGCAATCAACGGCCCGGCACATGCACCTCGTCCTGCTTCATCGACTCCCGCTATCAGATCAAAACCTTGCGCAAAGAGTGATGGTTCGATCACTGTCTTTTAACCGACCTTCACATCATTTTTCGGTTGTTGGAGCGGAAGTTGAGTTCTCTTCTACGAGACCGTTGTGCGAAGAGAGGAAAGAAAAGTTCTTGATCGGCCAGACCACTGCGAAGGCTCTTCCCGTGACAGCATCGAGCGGGACAAATCCCTTATTGGCATCATCGGTATGAAATCGCGAATCAGCGCTTGCGCCACGATGGTCCCCCATCACCCAGATGAAACCTTCTGGCACTGTGACATCAAAGTCTGAGTCACTGGCTGCATCGCCTGGGAAAATGTAGGGCTCATCGATTGCAATTCCATTTACGGTAAGTCGCTTTTGCGCATCACAACAGAGAATTCGGTCCCCGCCTACCCCAATCACTCGCTTGATCAGGTATTGCTTTGCGGGATCAGGAAGGATGCCGATGAAAACCAGCGCAGACTTGAACCTATCTCGAATGCCTGTACCAGACTCCACAGACTCGGGAGTGAGCCATCCGGCGGTATCACGAAAGACCACTACCTCACCACGCTTCACATCGGTGAAGAAGGCACCTAGCTTGTTCACTGCGACGCGGTCATTGATCAGGAGTGTGTTCTCCATCGATCCAGACGGGATATAAAAGAACTGGACCAAAAAAGTTTTGATGATGATGGAGACGATTACTGCGACGACCACAAGCATCGGGAATTCACGTATCAGTGAACCGCGCTTTTCTTTGGCCATGTCCCCTACGGTACGACCCCTTCTCGCCCACTCAAAGTAGGGCTACTCAAGAGGAGGATTACGCCTTGGTTTCCTCAGCTGTGATTTCCTCTGGAGCGGTCTCAGCGGAGACTTCTGCTACTTCTTCGCTGGTCTCCAAGGCTGGAACTTCATCGAGAACTGCCTTGACCTCTTCTTCAGTGACAGCAGTGCCAGTGGATGGGACAAGCTCCTCTGCACCACGGCGCTCACGAATCTTCGCAGCCTTGCCTCGAAGATCTCTGAGGAAGTAAAGCTTTGCTCGTCGAACTTCACCACGACGAACTACTTCGATCTTCTCAATGACTGGCGCATGAACCGGAAAAATCCTCTCAACGCCTACTCCATAAGAAATTTTTCGAACAGTGAAAGTCTCACGAATGCCAGATCCTTGACGGGCAATGACAACACCCTGGAAAACCTGAACGCGGCTCTTGTTTCCCTCAATGACTCGAACGTGAACTTTGAGTTCATCGCCAGCTCGGAAGGCAGGAACGTCCTTGCGCAGTGATGCGCCATCGACTTTATCTAGGACATTCATGAGAACCTCTTCGCTTTCACTGTCATTGATAGTGACCCAATAAGGGGTCTAGAACCCGCGTATCTTGCCACAGCGAAGGCTCTGAGCGCGAATCCGCCTTTAAATGGCCCAAATTTGCGCGAATCAGGCTCCGAGAAAATCTTGCAGGAGCTGGTGCAGCTTTGGATTGGCAGCAATAACCATGACGTCATCGCTTTCACCACCTGTCACACGCGCCCCTGCTTCTGTCGCAATGAGAGCGCCTGCCGCCAAGTCCCACTCCTTCAAGCCGACTTCGAAATATCCATCTACTCCGCCCGATGCGATATGACAGAGATCTACCGCAGCGGCTCCTAACCTTCGAATATCTCGACATAGCGGAATCAACTTCTTGATTGCCTCTGCTTGTCCCTGCCTCACTTCGCGAGAGTAAGAAAATCCAGTTGCGATCAGAGCCTTATCAAGTTCTGCAACGTGGGAGGTAGCAATCTTTTTTCCATTGAGGAACGCTCCGCCTCCGCGCTCTGCCTGCCAGGTCATTCCCAGCGATGGTGCATGGACAACACCGACCAATGAACCATTCTGATCTTTGGCGGCTACGGATACACACCAACCAGGTAATCCATAGAGGTAATTGACGGTTCCGTCGAGTGGATCTATTACCCATCGAATCCCAGAACTGCCAGTTACTTTCGCACCCTCTTCTCCCACAATTGCATCGTCTGGTCTTGCACTACGGATTCGTTCGACAATCAGATTTTCGGCCGATTGATCCATCTGCGTGGCAATATCTATAGCGGAGGACTTGGTCGAAATCTCAAATGCCGAGGGACGATCCATCAGGATTCTTCCGGCAGCTATCGCGCTCTCGAGCGCCAATTTCAGCAGATCCATGACGACATCCTTTCACGATGCCACGAGAGGCCATACTCCTATGGCAATCTTGGCTCTGATGAAAGACCTACGGACAGTTGGTCGCAGCAGCGACGGTGAATCAATCGAACTACTCGATCTTGACGGCAACTCTTATGCGCTCAGGGTCACTGACCACCTCAAGAGTTTGATCAATCAACCACGACTCTCTGCAGTCGTTTCGGAGGATGATGTGCGAGAAGAGTCCATCAGCATTAAAGAGATCCAGGCGCGCCTTCGCGCCGGCGAAAGCATGGAATCAATCGCAGATCGCGGCGGAGTCTCCATCGAGAAAGTCGAACGATTCTCGGCACCGATCCTGCAGGAACGTTCATACATCATCTCCCTCGCTCATAAAGTAAGTATTCGAAAAGGCGAACCTCCACTTCTGGAGGTCGTAGCCGAGCGTCTTGTACCCCGCGGAGTTGAGATGAAGGCAACCTCGTGGAATGCATTCAGAAACGATGATGGAAGTTGGCATCTGACTCTTCTCTATCCGACCAGAGATGGCGAAGGCTCGGCATCTTGGACATTTGACCAGGTCAAGCGAAGTATCAAGAGTTTCGATGATGGTGCGCGTTGGATATTTGGCGAGGAACCGATTCAACATCGAACCGATTCCACGATTCGATCGCTTCGCCCTGAGAGTGAAGCCGCTACGCCACCGAGATTGATCTCTATCCGTAGTAACCCGATTGAGAGCAGTGAGAGTTCGGCTGAAGTTGAAGAACTTTTCGCTCATGAATCGATCGAGGATGAGAAGTCGGCGGACGAAGAAATCGAAGAGATCTTCGATGATCAGCTCGCGGTCGATGAGATTCCAAGTGATGCACGACGTGACGGCGTAACTCGAAAGATTTCGATTCCCTCGTGGGATGACATTATGTTCGGACCTGGCGGTAAAAGGCCAGAGGGTAATAACTAGAGCTTCATTACTCGAAGCGGAATTGCAATCTCCGCCTGAGTCGTTGAACCGTGGTGACCCACCATTCTCATCTGGGACTCTTCTCGCTCTGGCTCAATCAAAATGGTCTGATCCCTCGGGACGATGATGATCTCCCCGATTCTTGATCGCACTCGTGAATCGAGAGAGGGTCCGTAACCCTGCTCAGGAGTGAGGATCTCTATCCGGTCTCCGAAGAATTCAGACCAGCGCTGCTTCACTCGAACCAAGGCACTCTCATCAATAAGACCCTGCGAGTCACGCTTGAGATATAAATTTCGAGCACGTGGCTCTCCACCAAGGATTTCCACTTCATCCATCAAGTTATTTCCCTTTCCGATGACCACTTTCTCACCAGCATTGACCATTCCGTGATCAGCTGTAATCCAAACTCTGGTGCCTGCAGGTAACTCCTTCGCGATTCGCTCGACGTGGCGCTCTGTAGTGCAACCATAATCTCGTCATCTGAAGATGCAGAGAGGTACTTCGGTCCACGAAGTGCGGCACGAGTGAATCCACTACCTTCATATCGCGCAGATGCAATATGTGAAACATCAAATCCCTGTGAGCGCGCTCGCTCGAAGAGCGTCGGGACGGCTTGCCACGTCAATGGATCAATCCGTTCATCCCACTTCAAACCATTGAGAAGAGCGGGTGTGCCGGGCTGTGACCAAGGGATCCGCATCGTGTAACCGACCATTCCGTGATCACAGGGATATCTGCCGGTGCCAATGCTGGTGAGATTTGTGACGGTGGTAGATGGGAAATGGGCGTTCAACCTCGTGAACTCTTCAAAGGAGGCAATAGTGGGAATCTCTGCCTGGAACTCATCGAAAATAAATTGGCCAAAGCCGTCAATAAGGAAGAAGAGTTCGCGCCCTGGCGACTTATCAATCTCCAACGGGTTCTCTTCGCCAGCCAAGCCCATAGAGGCGAAAATGGAACGAGAGAGGTCGGCTGGCTTGAAGGTCATCGCCTCATTCATAGCGTCATCTTGTCACGCCATAGATCCATGAAAGACTGGTGGACATGAAGAGTCTGCATCTCTCGCAAGAGGTAGCGACAGCGCTGGCGCAAAAGCGACCAGTGGTCGCGCTCGAATCCACAATTATTTCGCACGGACTTCCAAGGCCGAGCAATCTCACTGTCGCGAAGGAAGTTGAGGAACGTCCGAGCTGCAAGCCATTGCAGAGCGTGACGATGTCGTTAAAGCTTCAACGCGCGATTGTGCAGTTATCTCATCACGTCGAGGGTGGGGTGCAACCACTGTCGCTGCTACTGCTCAGATTGCATCGCTTGCTGGGATCTCACTCTTCGCAACTGGTGGCCTTGGCGGAGTACATCGTGGAGCTAATGAGAGTTTTGACGAGAGCGCTGATTTAACGACGCTATCTCGCACCCCGATAACTGTCGTCTCATCGGGAGTCAAATCGATTCTTGATGTCGCCGCGACTCTCGAACGTTTGGAGACTCTGAGCATCACAGTCGTTGGATATCGATCCGACTTCTTTCCTGGTTTTTACCTCGCCGATTCTGGTCATCGCTTGGAGTACCGAGTCGAGACTCCAGAAGAAGTTGCCGAGATGATGCGTGCGCAAATATCTGGTGGAGCACTTCTCGTCGCAAATCCAGCACCTAAACCCATGGATCCGGCAACCCATCAACGCCTATTAGATGCAGCCCTTGCCGAAGCGCACAACCAAGGAATCAAAGGCAAGGCCGTGACTCCCTTTATCCTTGAGCGATTCCATCAAGCAAGTGAGGGTCTTTCCCTCTCTATCAATACAGAGATCATCAAATCCAATGCCGAACTCGCTGCAAAGATCGCAGTTGCATTTGCGAAGTAATAGAGAGATTAGGACGCGGTGACTTCTACGATGTCGAAAGTGCTATGTATCGGGGATATCGCACTTGATGTCATTGTGCGTCTTGATGGTGAGGGCTTAAGCCAACTCAGATACGGCAGTGATACTCCTTCCAAGGTTTCTACTCATGGAGGTGGAACCGCAGCCAATGTAGCTAGTTGGCTTAACGAGATTGGTACGCCAACACTTCTTTTGGCGAGAATCGGAGATGACTCAGTAGGTGAAGCACTTATTGCTGAGCTCCAAGAATCAGCAATCGCTATACATCCAATAGTTGTCTCTGGAGCTGCAACCGGGACCGTGGTGGTGCTTGTTGATCGAAGCGGCGAAAGAACGATGCTCCCGGATTCTGGCGCAAATGCGGGCT
>RGOY01000057.1 GCA_010028225.1 Actinomycetota bacterium | reverse complement strand
AGACATCGAGGAACTCGCTCCTCAGCGGTGACTTCGCGTAATCCACCACGCCTGGATGGTTCAATCCAAGCCCACGCTCGGAACCAGCACCCATGCGCAGCACCTGGTATCCAGAATCTGCGAGAGCAATTGCTGCCTCATGGAATGTCGAGATGTCGCAGTTGAGAAATGAGTATCCAGGCGACTCCTGATGTCCTAGCGACTGGTAGTGCGATGAGTCGCGAACGATCAGGCAGACGTACGGACGACTCGGGTCGACACCGAGTGCTCGAAGTTGCTCTGATCCAGACGCCATTTCTTCGGGCGTAAAGCTCAGTTGCGGGGCAGTTCGGTCAAGCCCATTTGCAGGACCGTGGATCGATAAATGCGGGCGCTCACACGCAAGACGAGGAAAACGGTCGCCAGCTCTTACGAGTGCATCGACAGCCCAACTCGGCGCCGCGTTCACTCGCCGAGCCCACTTCTTCGCCAAAAAACGATTCGTTTGGTTTGACTGATTGCCCAGACTCCACAGATCGAGCTGAAACCTTGTGCGCTTCGTGTTAGCTCGAGCAAGGAACAACTCTGGCTCCAGAGCGAGGTGCCCAAATCGGTGGAAACCAACGACGATGAGTCGAACTTCGAGAACGCTTCGCACTGCTTTCAATAACACCAAGACGATGACCGCAACTGTGAAAATCGCAGCTCGCACCGCTCGTTTCACTGCAGGAACCAGGTCGTTCACCACTACGAAGTGAGGATTTCGAAAAGTCCAGAGAAGGTCAAGTGAGCAACTGCTCGACGTCCAGCCTCACCGACACGTTCGAGCTCCCCTAGCGATGGGAATTCCGAGAGACGGTTGACATCGAACATGGTCTCACCATGGCGCGCCCAACTTGGGCTCCAATCATCCACGTTCGTGATGACAGGCAACCCAACGTTCATTGCACCGATGACGCTTGTGTTGTTCTCGCGAACACCAGCAGGAAAGAACGCGAGCATTGCATCAGCCGATGTCAATCTGCGTGCAACTTCGTTGTCCGCGAGAAAACCAAGGAACTCGACATTTCCCTTGAAACATTCAGAGATTTCGTCACCAACCGTGAAGAACGAATCATCAAACTCGGTCCCTTCATGGAGCGCGCTCGAGATCTCGAGGACATAGTCCCGACCATCGGCTGCAAGCAGTTGACCCACTCGCTGATACCCCTTGGACTGGATCTTGTGAGCCATCCCGAAAGTAATCAATCGAAGTTCCGGAGTGCGGATTTGCTGCTTCTCCATATACGAGGCGACCGCAAATCCAACAAGGACATCTGGGCGACTCTTGCGGACCGAATCAGCGAGCTGTGCATTGAGCGCCATGACGCGATCCGCGTTCTTCAGGAGCTCGCGCTCGAACTCTTGACCGTTGTAGTCATGAAGTACGAGGGCGTATCCATCGACCCTAGAAAGAGCCTCGAGAAACGGTCGCAAATCTTCATTGCGCATTTCTGACTGCTTCACCGAGACGATTGGATTTGTGATCTTCCGCGTGACGAGTTCGTCAATTCGAACCATTGGGACCCCAAGGTGATCCGCGAAGTGCCGATTGAACCGCGCCACTCCACATGTGTGGATGTTGTGATGGTAGGAAACGACAGCGTCAAAGGAAGGGACGGTCATTACTTTTCCAACCCACCCTTGATGCGACCGAGAAGTTCGGTTGATGAGTTCAATACCGAATCCAAATACACAACTTCGATTCCAAGTCGATCACAGATCGTCTGCTCCTCATGAGGAATTCCACCGCGTGCTTTCCAATCACTGCCCTTGGCATAGATCTTGGGGTGGACGGCTTCAAGAGTGGAAGCAGTCGACAGGTCCGCAATGACGACATACGAGATGAATCTGATTGCGTCGAGTACGACAGCTCGCTTGGCCTGCTCGAGCATGACGGGGTGCTTTCTTTCGGTCCAGCTATCAGGTGCCACATTGCACAACACCGGAAGTCCCAGCCCCGCGGCCTGACGAAAGTATTCGATATGCCCGTCATGCAACGGATCAAAACTCCCGTCGACCATGACGACTTTGCCCGCGACTTGAGCCAAGTCCGCGGTCGACAAAATCATGACAGGTAAAGCGTACCGAACGGTCCTAGAACGAAAGTTGAATGGTGGGCCGGGAAGGATTCGAACCTACGTAGGCATAAGCCGGCAGATTTACAGTCTGCTCCCTTTGGCCGCTTGGGTACCGACCCACAAGTCCGTCATGTTATCCCCTCAGTAATCTGTTCCCATGCCGAGTTTTGATGTTGTTTCAGAAATTGACCGCCAAGAACTGCGTAATGCAGTTGACCAGGCTCAACGAGAGTTAGCAAATCGATTTGACTTCAAGAACACCAACTCCGAGATCGAACAGAACGAACTCATCCTCACGCTAAGGACGTCCAGCGAAGATCGACTACGAGCGTTGCGGGTCCTTCTCGAAGAGCGCCTCGTGAAGCGAAACGTCTCGCTGAAGGGTCTCGAATGGGGCAAAGTCGAAGCAGCTTCGGGCGAGTCAGTACGTCAAGTCGTGACTGTCAAGGTTGGCGTCACTTCTGACAAGGCACGTGAGATCAACAAACTGATCAAGGAGAAAGGTCCCAAAGGCGTCAGCAGCCAAACCCAGGGCGAGCAGGTCCGAGTGACGGGAAAGAAGCGTGACGATCTTCAGACCGTGATGGCATTGCTGAAATCGAGCGACCTCGGAATTCCACTTCAGTTCACCAACTTCCGCGACTAACACCAGCCTCTACGGCTGGTGAAACTCAAGGACAAGTCGTTCAAAAGCCTTCAGTTCCGAAGGATCAGAAGAGATGAGACGTTCGCACCTTCAACTTCTCGGTGTAACGCTCCGTCAAGACCCGCAAGATTTCACCGACTGCCCGTTCAATCTCGGCTCGGGAGTCTGTCCCTGAAGCGAGAAGTGCGTCGACGAGCGAAGCCTTGAAGTGCGCCCTTTCAGTGGACCACTTTTCGTCAATAAGCCAATCAATCAAGTCGAGTTTTCGATTGAAGGACGAAGAATCGACGATCGGAGGATTCTCTCCACTACAGAGCCATGTAACCGACTCGACCACGGAGACGTTTCCTGCATACGTCAGTGTCGTCCTCAAGAAAGTGTCGTAAACGTAGCCGCATGAATACCGCGATGCGTACGTAGCCCGAATCGCATCTTTCCAACTTGTAGCTCGAAACACGCCATAGGCAATCGCGCCAATCTTGCCTGGGTGGTAATAGTCCCGCAGTCGGTCCAAACCAGTCATGACTGTTGGTGGGTAGTTCGAAGACTCCGGGTTCTTTTCGCTGACGAACACCTGACCCTCTTGCTCAAAGAAATACATCGCACGACCGACAGCTCCAACATCACGGCGCTCACGTTCTAGGTGTTCGATACAAGCCTCAAGCCCCGATGGAAGATAGAGATCGTCATCACCGAGAAGCGCGGCGTATGGCGTTGTCACGTAATCTGCTGCTGCCTGCATTCGCTGAAAGAAGTCGGTCGGCATGTGCACGTAGTTGACCCGTGAAGGCAAGGACCCAAGTGGCATCGCCCTCTCCGACCCATCAAGGATGAGGAGGTTGACCTCGCTAGCAGACCAATACGAGATTTGACGTGTGAGAAAATCCTGGCGCCCAAAGCTCGGGATGACAATCGTTAAATCGCCGAGACGTGACATCTGCAATTACTTGCGCTCGGAAATCTTCATGATCGGATTCCCGGCGTAAACACCAAACGGTTCAAGTGTCCCTCTAACGAGTGATTGGGCACCAACGACGACTCCGTGCGAGAGAACTGCACCATCAAGAATCGTTGACTGAGCGCCAATCCAAACGTCGTCGTCAATCACGATGCCACCACGAGAAGGCCTAAACCCTTGTTCCTGATGGAGTATGTTGCGATCAACAAATTCATGATTTGTGGGAGCAAGCACGCAGTTGGCTGCGATCGACACGTTGTTTCCGATGTGAATCCCATTCCCGATGTAAAGCACACACCCTGAGTTGATGAAGGACTTCTCACCGATCACGATGTCACCAGTTCCGCCTGCAGCTTTGACTTTCACGAATGCATCAATGTAAGAGCCCGGTCCTACCACGATTCTCGAACCCTTGACCGAATCTTCGATGTCTGCAAGTGGCGAGACGAATGCCGTGGGGTGAATCTCAATCACTGCAATTCCTTCGACTCACTTCACTCGCTTGAGATACCCGCTCGGTGCCACGGTGATGAGCAGCTTCTGGTCGATCGCCCGATCGATCGAGAATCGATCATCCTCGGCGACGAACTCGTGGACGGCAGTCTTTGGACTGTTCCCCTTGTCCCATGGCCTGTCCGAAAAGTACTTCGGCGGCATGTCCTCCACGAAGGTGTCAAATACCACGCAATAGCTACCGACCGAAGTCATTGTTCCATAGTCGCGCAACTCTTGCAGAACGTGATCATGCGTGTGATTCGAATCCAAGAAGACCATGACACGCTCATGTCCTGCTGCCAACGCTCGAACCTTGTCAACCGTCGACTTCTCCACCGACGAGCCTTCAACCATCGAGATCATGTGTGCAAGTGGATGTTCCTCGATGGCTTGGCGATTGTGGCTTCGAATGTCAATATCGATGCCAATTACTCGACGGGATGACTTCTTGGGGTCCAACACACTTCCGCTTTCGACTGCATCGCAGTAGTCGAGCAAGGCGAGCATCGAAGCACTCAGGATCAAGGATCCGCCGTGAGCGATGCCGGTCTCGATGATCAGACTCGGTCGAACAGTCCACACGAGTTCCTGAACTGCAACCATGTCCTCTGGGTACTGGATGATCGGTCGGCCAAGCCAGTCGAAATTGTAGAGATACTTCTGCTGCATTGAGTGGAAGATCCACTGGTGTGAGAGCTCATTGAGCGTCTTCTCGGTTGCGAACGAGGCGATCCGATCACGTCGCTCCTGAGAAAAAACGTCTTCTGGGCTCACTTTAAGGATCCCTGCTGAATCACTTGACGAGCGTAGTCCAAGAGTGACGTTGGACGATACGACATCTCGTTCACAAGCAACGAGATGTCTATCGGTTGAGGGCTTCGAACCTGTTCGCCGTGTACGAATTCAATCGAACAGCCGGTTTCTTCGACGAGAAGATCGGCGATCTGACGAGTGCTCACGTTCACTCCGCTTGCGACGTTGTAAATGCTGTTCTTTCCATGAAGGGCAATTCTCGGCAAGATGTCGAGGACATCATTCATCACAACATAATCCTTCACCGACTGTTCGTGAGCTGTGAATATCACAGACCCCTTCATCGCATCTCGAAGAAAGACACTGATGTTGTCGGTGCTGTCATCCGCAAAGTCAACCGCGTAGGAAACTCGCGCAATCTTCACATTGGGAACTTCACAATTCAGGATCAACGACTCGCCCATGAGCTTTGAAAGATTGTAAAAATCCGAAATTGAAGACGGATCAACTCCAAAGCGAGCAGTTACCTCCGTGCTAGTAAGCGATTCCTCATAGACACGCGCAGAAGACATATAGAGGAATGAAGCAAAGCGACTCTTCTCAAGAATTCGTGCCATCGATGAAACATGCGCGTCGACGACGTTGAACTGTTCGGTTTTGAAGCGAGATCCCGTCACCCCAACGCAGTACATGACATGCCCAAGATCGATATTGGCAAGATCAAGCACGTCGCCACGTCGAACAGCGAGCACCTTGTGCCCATCGCCGACAAGCTTGTTGACCAACCGACGTCCAACAAATCCATCGGATCCGAAGACTGTGAACTGCTCACTCATCCGACGAAGGCAACCTCAGGCTGGGCGACGACGAACCGAGCTCCCCACCCTTTGGCATATGAAAGCTGGGTGAGGACTTCTGATTTGATGTTCCACGGCAAGATGACGATTACGTCTGGTTGGTGTTGCTTCAGATGCGCCTCATCAACGATCGGGATTCGACTACCGGGCATCCACTTTCCCTGCTTGGCAGGATTCCGATCCACCACATAAGAAATGAGATCAGATTTGATGCCCGCATAGTTCAGGAAGGTGTTGCCCTTTGCCGCAGCGCCGTACGCCGCAACTTTCTTACCTGCAAGCTTTGATTCAACCAAAATTTTCAGCAACTCGGCCTTTGCAGTCTCCGCATCTCGCTCAAAGCCTTCATAGAAGGTTCTTGATCGCATCCCCGCCGAGCTCTCAAGTTGCATCATCTCGCTGACCCGCGTGGATCTTGGTCGTGCTCCCAAGTCTGAACGTTGTGCGAATACCCTGAGGCTCCCTCCGTGCGTACCGATCGTCTCGACATCGAACACAGAGAGGCCCTGGGATTCGAAGATTTCACTGACAGTCGTAAAGGAGAGGTACGAAAAGTGCTCGTGGTAGATCGTGTCAAATTGCCGCTCAGTGATCAGCTGAAAGAGATGTGGAAACTCAAATGTCGCCACACCTTGCGGCTTCAAAAGGATCGTGAACCCACGAACAAAGTCGTTGATGTCCGGGACGTGCGCAAGGACGTTGTTTGCTGCCGTGAGATCTGCCGACTTCCCTTCAGCGGCAAGCTCGCGAGCAAGCGAAACGCCAAAGAATCGTTCAACGGTGTCAATTCCCTTTAGACGAGCTGCGTTCGCTGTACTCGCAGTCGGCTCGACGCCAAGACACGGAATTCCACGCGACTTCACGAATTGAAGGAGATAACCGTCATTCGACGCGACCTCGACTACATGGCTCGTGCCACTCAGAGAAAAACGTTCGACCATCTCGTTCACGTACTTCTCAGAATGCGCCAACCAGGCATCTGAGAAAGAACTGAAATAGGCATACTCATCGTTGAACAGCTCAGATGCCCGTGAATAACTTTCCGCTTGAACCAACCAACACTGTTCGCAAACGAGAACTTTCAGCGGAAACCACTTCTCAGGTCTGCGCAACGAAATTGCGGTCAAATATGCGTTGGACGGCGGTGCGGAACCAAGGTCAATAAGTTGAAACGCAAGATCCGATGCACAATGACGACACTTCATTCACTCCTCAGCCTAATGCCGAGGAACATTCTCAGTAGTCGGAGCCCCGCGCCTCGTAATCCGCCTTGGTCTTCACGCCAAGTCGAAAGTTGTTTGGCAAATACTTGGTGAAGTGCGGGTCGTCCCACGTCTCATCATTCGGACGAGAGGTGTAATAGAACGCAGAGAAAACTCTGCGTTTGATGTGGTCAGGAACGTTCATTGGCTGGGGCTGACCGTGGTTCGCGCCCGGAGTCGCGAAGATGATGAGTCGATTGAAGAGCGGAGCAACCTCTTTCACCTTCTTTTCATCGTCCCAGAGCTCGAGGTTTCCGCCGTATTCCTCTTTCCAATCAGGTGTGAGGTACAAGAGTGCATTGACTCGGCGATGAAGTTGGAGCTGGAAGTGC
>RGOY01000056.1 GCA_010028225.1 Actinomycetota bacterium | reverse complement strand
GTGCGCAAAACTAAGTTGGACTCAACTGGCTCGATGAAGAAGGTGTCCTGCATTGTTCGAGCTGGATGATCAGCGGGAATATTCAGTGCATCGAAGTTGAGCCAACTTGCTTCGAGCTCAGGACCTTCCATGATTCGATAACCAAGACCAATAAAGATATCTGCGATCTCTTGGTCGATCAGGGTGAGAGGATGAATCCCGCCTTCTGTAGTTCGACGAAGTGGAAGAGTCACATCCACTCTCTCGTTTTCAATCACCTCTTGATCACGCTTTTGCGTGAGCTCGCTCAGTCGCTCTTCATAAATCTCAGTGAGTCTGTTTCTTGCTTCTCCTAATGCTTTACCTATCGGCGCCTTTAGTGAAGGATCAAGAGAACCAAGCGATTGACTGATTTTCGATATCGGAGATTTCTCCCCCAAATGCGATTGTCGGGCAACCTTTAACTCTTCAAGGTCAGCAGATGAGAAGAAAGAGGACTCACCTGCAGATCGCGCTGTAGCAATTTCAGCCGCAATTGACTCTTGACTCGTTCCGGACACTCGCCGATTCTACTTTCCCTCTCGCTCAGGAGCGGGAGATTTCATACATGGCGATTGCCGCTGCAGTTGCGACATTGAGACTTTCAGCTTCGCCAGGCATATCAATAGCAATTGTGGTGACCCCTTCTACGGAAGAGATCTCATCCGGTAATCCATGGGCTTCACTTCCGAGAACAACCAGCAACTTGTCGAAACCGACAAAAGACCCGATTTTTTCGCCATTCATGTCGAGGGCGAAACACTTATGGGAAGAACGTACAACTTCGAACGATTGAGTAAAAGAATATCCATTGAAAATTGCCGGGGCGGTGATTGATCCCACTGATGCCCTCACGACTTTCCCCGAGAACGGGTCGACAGAACCTTGTGAAAGCACAACTGCATCAAAGCCAAAAGCATGAGCGTTGCGGATAACTGTTCCAAGGTTGCCAGGATCATTGATCGAACTAAGAAAAACAATTCTCCGCTTATCGACGAGTTCAGAGATCTTTCGCAACGGGAGGGACAGGACTGCCAGAACTCCCTGAGGCGAGACCGTCCCGCTCATCTTCTTCATGACGTCATCGCTGACCAGGGTCGGGTCACGATCCTTATAACGATCGATCTGTTCTGATGTTGCGAAGAGTTCTAAAACAGCGCTCTCACTTGCATTGAGAGCAGTGTCAACCGCCCTCATTCCTTCGACAACGTATTCGCCAAGCTCCTCTCGCCGTTTCGGTGAGTGGGTTTCAAGCAACTCCCTCACTCGCCCAATTTGGGGTGAGCGAAGACTGGTGATCACTTGATGTTCTGCTTGGCAATCTCTACGAGTTGGGCAAACGCCTTCTCATCATTTGTTGCCAGTTCAGAGAGCAAGCGACGATCGACTTCAATTCCTGCCGCCTTCAACCCCTGGATGAATCGGTTGTAGGTGATTCCGTTAGCACGGCTCGCGGCGTTGATACGAGTAATCCAGAGCTGTCGGAAATCACCTTTTCTATCTTTGCGGTCGTTGAAGGCATAGACCAACGAATGTGTAACTTGCTCTTTTGCCTTCGTAAAAAGACGTGAACGCTGTCCGCGATATCCAGCGGCTCGCTCCAAGATCGTGCGACGCTTCTTTGCTGCGTGTACTCCGCGCTTTACTCGTGCCATCTCTCTTCTCCTTCTTATCTCACTCTTAAAAACTAATCGTGTCTAATGGTCCTCAAAAAAACCGGTGAAGTGGTGCTTACTTCAGTCCGAGCAAGCGTTGCGCCTGTCCAGTGGCATGGCCCTTCGCTGCTGGCTCATTGCTGAGGCGGCGCGTTCTACGCGATGACTTTCCTTCGAGGAGGTGGCGCTTTCCTGCACGCTCGTGCTTGATCTTGCCCTTGCCTGTGACCTTAAAGGTCTTCTTGGCACCACTATGGGTCTTCATCTTAGGCATTGTCGCCCTCCTTCTATCTCAATAACCAACCTCTGTTGGTCACGTTTACTGCTTGAAGCAAGGTGTGAGAACTAGGTATCTAGTTACTTTGCACGCTCTTCTTCTTGGTCTCACTCTTCTTTCGAACCGGAGCAAGAACCATTGTCATGCTCCTGCCCTCACGCTTTGGTGCAAATTCAACAAACCCCGCTTCGGCCACATCTTCGGCGAGCCGTTGCAAGAGTTTGAAACCCATCTCCGGTCGAGATTGCTCTCGACCTTTAAACTGCACCGTCGCCTTCACTTTGTCGCCGCCGCCAAGGAATTTCAACACCTGGTTCTTCTTAGTCTCATAATCATGGGTCTCGATCTTCAGTCCTAGCCGAATCTCCTTGACCACAATATGAGTCTGATTGGCTCTGGCCTCTCGAGCCTTCTGAGCCAACTCGTACTTGTACTTGCCGAAATCCATTACTTTGCAGACTGGCGGATTGGCCTCTGGTGCGATTTCTACCAGGTCCAATCCTGACTCTTCGGCCATCGCCAATGCGGTATCTATTGTGACAACGCCCTGTTGTTGACCATCTGCATCGATAACGCGAACCTGAGGAACTCGAATTCGGTCGTTGATACGAGGTTCAGTAGTGATAGGTGCTTCCTTTCGGTAACAATAAGTTTTAAGCAGAGGTAATCAGAGAAAGTATTCGGAGATCGCAATAAGGGCGCGCAACCAAGAAACGAATCTTGACCAAACCGCCGAAACGGATGAGGTGGAGGCGCGGGCCTCACTTCGATGTCCGAGGACTAGCCCCGACGAGGGAAAGGGTAGCCGAAGCGTGGAAAAGGCGGAAATCGGGGTTTTACCCGCCGATAGCGTGGACTCCCCCATCAACATGGATTATCTCGCCTGTCGTTTTTGGAAACCAATCCGATAGAAGGGCCACAACAGCTTTCGCAGCAGGCTCAGGGTCGGAAACATCCCAACCAAGTGGCGCACGCGATTTCCAGACCGATTCAAAATCAGCAAACCCCGGTATCGATTTTGCCGCAATCGTTTTCAAGGGACCAGCAGCTACGAGGTTAACGCGAACGTTTCGGGGACCAAGATCCCTAGCCAAGTATCGTGCGGTTGATTCGAGAGCAGCTTTCGCAACTCCCATCCAGTCATATTTTGGCCAGGCGACTGTCGCATCAAAATCGAGGGCAACAATGCTGGCACCTGCTGATTTATCAAACAAGGATTCGACCGCCATAGTCAGCGCCTTCAACGAATAAGCAGAGGTTTCTAAAGCCTTGGCAACGTCACCCCAACTCGTATGGAGAAAGTTCCCGCCAAGGGCAGATTCAGGAGCAAAACCAATCGAATGAACCACCCCGTCAATATGCGGCCCAAGAGCATCTTTCACTCGCTCTGCCAATGTATTCAAATGGTCTTCGTTAGTTACATCTAGTTCAAGGACTTCGACAGGTTTGGATAGACGCTTTGAAATTCTTTCAGTGAGAGACATTGCTCTTCCGAATGATGTCAGGACAATCTTTGCCCCATTATCTTGAAGTAGCTTTGCTACGTGAAAGGCTATCGATGAGTCAGTTAAAACCCCTGTAACTACAACGCGCTTTCCTTCTACGATACTCATCAATACCCCATTCCGAGTCCACCATCGACAGGTATCACTGCGCCTGTGATGTAGCGCGCGCCATCGGAGGCCAGGAATGCTGCGAGCTCTGCGACCTCATCTGCGGTGGCGAAGCGACCAAGGGGAATTTGCTTCAAAATCTCGCTCTTTCTCTCTTCACCAAGCTCCGCGGTCATATCCGTCTCGATAAAACCTGGAGCAATTACGTTGATCCGAATGGAGCGACTTCCGAGTTCTCTTGCCAGAGATCGAGCCATGCCGACCAAACCGGCTTTGCTTGCCGAATAGTTAACTTGACCAGCCGACCCGCTCATTGCCACAACCGAACCAATGAAAGTAATCGACCCCTTCTTAGCTTTGAGCATCGTTTTTGCAGCCCTTTGCGCCAGAAGGAACGCACCTTTGAGATTGGATTCAAGAACTAAATCAAAATCCTCTTCGCTCATGCGAAGTATCAACCCGTCTTTAGTCATGCCGGCATTGCAGACCAAAGAATCAAAGTTCACCTCCGCGCCCTCGATCTTCGCGAAGAGAGCGTCAATCGCACTCTTGTCGCGAACATCGAGCTGAAACCATCGAAACTCCCTATCGGGATGCTCGCTGCGGTAGGTCGCAAAGACCTCGTAACCATGTTCCAAAAATCGATCTGCAATCGCTAGGCCGATCCCTCGATTGGCCCCCGCGACCAGGACGGCGCGTTTCACGGCTGTGACTTTACTCGCTGACCTCAGAAAAGCCTGACTGCCTGAGGCGCACGGCCCAAGTTTCTGAAGTGCTGCTTATCCCAAGGACCCCTACCCTTCGAGAGTGAAGCCAACGCCTGAGGAAAGATCGGACGAGCAGTCGAAACCTGTAGTTGTTGTCCACTCGATCACTGATGCCCAGGTGGGTTTATCCGAAGATCAATCGGGTCGACAACGCCGCTATTTCATATCAATGATGATACGTACGTCATGCTTCATTCTTGCTGTGGTCTTACCTAATCCTTACCGTTGGATTGCACTTGCCGGGGCCGTGACACTGCCCTACATAGCCGTTGTTGTTGCAAATGCTGGTCGTGAGACCATCAGATCACGAAGAGCAAGTGCAAACGATCTCAAAGCCCTCGAGGGATAAATGCCGCGGGTCAGATTATGTATCGCGGATTAACCCTTTTCTTCGGCTCAAAGCGCAACCTCGGACTTTCAGTTTTGGCTGTTGCTCTATTGTTTCTTTGTTTAGTCGCTGGCAATTGGCAGTATGAACGTGGCGTCGAGCGACGGATAGAAAACCAAGTGATACGAGCAAATTTTGAGAGGCCAGTAATCGATCTTCCGCTCGAACTAAGAGGCGACCGTTCGCTTTACCAAGGACGAATGTTGCGAATCACTGGACAGTTTCTGGCCAAAGAAGAGATTTTGATGCGAAATCGTTATTTCCAAGATCAATATGGATTCGGCGTCGCCACTCTCTTTCAGTTAACAGACGGTCGATTTGTCTGGATTGACCGCGGTTGGGTAAAAGCGGGATCTTCTGCAACCGAGGTTCCGAAGATCCAAGCGGTCCCAGAAAGAACGCTCACACTTCTTGTTCGCTATCGAGACGACGCTCTTGATGCGAAGATCCGTGGAAGTTTCTTTGCAACAGGCAAAGGTCAATCCCAGCTTGCGCGTTGGAACGATGAGATCAGCGTCGCCAGCGAAGATTTTTATTTCGATCTCATTGGGGGCGATTTCGAGCCACTTTTCCCCACACCCGCGCCTTTGGTAAGTGATGGCCCACACCTCGCCTATGCCATCCAGTGGTGGTTCTTCGGCGCATTGGTCCTTCTAGGCCGCGGTTTGATAGCGCGAGAAGATTGGCGCGCAAGCCAAGAGCAAACTAATTGAAAACTTGCCTGGCCACGAGATCTGCATAGAGGCCACCCTGAGCCAGTAGTTCCTCATGTTTTCCTTGTTCGACTAGACGACCTGCTTCGATTACCAATATCTGATCCGCAGCTTTCACAGTCGATAATCTATGGGCAATCACAATGCTCGTTCTTCCGTGAAGGGCGGTAGTGAGCGCCTCTTGAACCAAGGACTCGTTCTCTGAATCCAGATGAGCAGTCGCCTCATCCAAAATCACAATGCGCGGGGCTTTCAAGAGAAGCCTCGCGATTGCAAGACGTTGCTTTTCACCTCCTGAAAGTCGATGACCTCGCTCGCCCACGACCGTTTCAAAACCATTGGGGAGCGAGAGAATCAGATCCATGATTTGTGCTGCTTCACATGCTCGGCGCATTTCATCTTCGGTGACATCTTCTTTTGCGTAACGAAGATTCTCAGCAATGGTGTCGTGGAAGAGATGCGGATCTTGCGTTACCGTGCCAATCGACCCTCGTAGTTCACTTAGACTCAAATTTCTGAGATCAATACCTTCGATCGATATTGAGCCTTCATTGACGTCATAAAGTCTTGGTATCAAAGACGATATGGTGGTTTTACCTGCGCCAGATGGGCCGACGAGCGCTGCGAAGGATCCTGCTGGGATCGAAAATGTCAGATTGGTCAAAATCTCACCAGACTGAATGACCTCTGGTTTAGCAGCTGACTCAAGGGATGCAAGTGAAATCTCTTCAGGCTTTGGATATCTAAACGAAACTCGATCAAAGCTCAGGCCTAAAGCTCCCGTTGGCAAGGCTTTCGGTGAGACTGGGTCAGCCACCATCGGCTTAAGATCAAGAACCTCGAAAACTCTTTCGAAAGATACTAACGCAGTCATCACATCCACGCGGACGTTTGAGAGGGCGGTGAGCGGTCCATAGAGACGAACCAGGAGCGTGGTAATCGCAAGCAAGGTTCCAAGCGAAATGGCGCCACTGATCGCGAGTTGTCCTCCTACGCCATAGGCGATTGCAGTAGCGATTGCGGCAACGGAGGTAAGTGCAATGAAAAATGAACGATTCAAGAGTGCGATCGAGACTCCGATATTCGCGACCCTCTTGGCGCGCTGACCGAATGACCTGCTTTCATTTCGCTCATTGCCATAGAGCTTGACCAAGAGCGCTCCAGAAACATTGAATCGTTCGGTCATGAGCGATGACATTTCGGCATTGAGATTGAAAGATTCTTTCGTCAGGTATTGCAACTTCCTTCCTACCCATTTTGTGGGAGCTAGAAATAAAGGCAACAACAGCAACGAGATGACTGTGATCTGCCACGAAAGAATCATCATCGTGACAAGTACCAGAACAAGTGAAAGCACATTACTGATGACGCCACTTAAAGTGGCGGTGAAAGCTTGTTGTGCGCCTATGACATCCTGATTGATTCGGGAAATCAGTGAACCGGTCTGTGTGCGGGTGAAAAAGGCTATCGATTGTGTCTGCACGTGGTCGAATACGGCGCTTCGAAGATCGAAAATCAACCCTTCCCCGATCTGTGCTGAGTACCAACGACCGATCATGTTGAAGAGCGCATCAAAAAGCGCTATTAGTGCGACTGCTACTGCAAGAGAAGTCACAAGGGCAGAATTTCCGGGGATTACACCCTCATCAATAAGTCGTTTTAGAAGAAGAGGTGTGGCGACAACCAGCAAGGCATCAATCACAACGGTAACAAGGTAGAGAGCGAGCGAACGTTTATAGGGCTTGGCAAATCCAATAATTCGTTTGATGGTTCCGGGCTTTAACTTCTGATCCTTGACCGACTGATCGGCAGTCATTGACCGATGCGTCATCCAGATCGCGTGCATGCTCATAGGACTTAATACTCAATTCCATTTGAAAAAAGCGCTGAACAAGAATGGATGGAATTTCTCAAACTGTGAAACCGATGGCCCTGAGTTGTTCACGTCCATCATCAGTGATTCGGTTTGGCCCCCAAGGCGGCATCCAGACCCAGTTGATTCGAACATCGTTAACCAGTTGCGATAACGCTTCTCGAGTCTGGTCTTCAATCACATCTTGGAGCGGACA
>RGOY01000055.1 GCA_010028225.1 Actinomycetota bacterium | reverse complement strand
CCAAGATCAAGTGAGACAACGCGTTTATCTTTTAACCCTGCTGGTACATCTCCCGTAGCAATCCGAAGTGCCAGACCTTCGACGATCGCGGTCTTTCCAGTTCCAGGTTCACCAATTAATACTGGATTGTTCTTGGTTCGCCGAGAAAGAACTTGGATGACCCGCCTGACTTCACTATCTCTGCCAATGACAGGATCGAGTTTTCCATCGCGGGCCCTTGCGGTGAGATCTACCCCGAATTGTTCTAAAGCAGATTCTCCCGAAGCGCTTTGAGGGCGTTGCATGGTGCTTTGCATGTCCCGGTTAACGGCGCCGCTCGAAGGAATTATTCCCGTCTTTGCGTAGCCAGTTCTATAAAAAGCAGAGAACTTGCTTAGAACCTCCTACTTCGAGAGGTTTCGAAGTCGTTCGAGCGTAGGCGGATGGGTGTAGTTAACTGCCACGTAAAGCGGATGGGGCGAGAGGTTGGCGAGAGAGTCAGTTGAGATCTTCTTCAATGCCGATGCGATTGCTTGGCGATCATAAGTCTCGTTTGCAAAATCATCGGCGTCATATTCGTTGCGCCGAGAGAGCGCGTTATTGACTAAGCCAATCAGGGTTGAAACCGGCGAGAAGAGTAAGAAGAAAGCCAACGCTGAGATATGGAAACTACTGACGCTAGCGCCGAGTGCTTCCGAGAGCGCAGGGTATGAGAGAAGCCAGCCGAGTAAAGCGAAGAGAATGAAACTCTGCATGTTCGATAACAAGAACATCCATAGCGTGTGCTTTCTCTTGTAATGGCCAATCTCATGAGCAAGAACTGCAACCACCTCTCGGGTAGAGAGTTTCTCGATCAGGGTATCGAAGAGCACGATTGTTTTACTTTGGCCAAGTCCTGAGAAGAAGGCGTTGGCCTTGGTGGAGCGCTTAGAGCCATCCATCACGAAGAGTTTGCCAAGTGAGTATCCCTGACTATCGCAGTATTGAGAGATCTCTCTTTTCAGCTCACCGTCCTCTATCGGCGTCAACTTATTGAAGAGGGGTAGGAAGATTTTTGTTGCAAACATGAAAATGAACAGTGAAAACCCGGCAAAGAGCAGCCATGCCCAAATCCAAAATGTCGCGGTCAACTCCTGATAAAGCCAGAGAACGAGGGTGAGCAGTCCTCCTCCTATGACTACCGTGAGCGCCAAGCCTTTGACCAAGTCTGTTATAAAAGTAATGGGTGTGCTCTTGTTGAAGCCAAACTCTGCCTCAACCTTGAATGTTGAGTAGATCCCGAACGGGAGCGAGATGAGATTTGAGATGAGAGCAAGAACGCCAATAAAGACGAGTGAGATTACGATTTCACTATCGAACCTACTTCTCACAAAGTCATCGAGATTGGCAAACCAGTTGAAGGTAAGAGCTAGAATCATCAAGATGAAAGAAATGCAGGAAC
This sequence comes from Actinomycetota bacterium, assembly GCA_010028225.1. Classification (GTDB taxonomy): domain Bacteria; phylum Actinomycetota; class Actinomycetes; order Nanopelagicales; family Nanopelagicaceae; genus SYAN01. The sequence continues at coordinate 6,199 of RGOY01000055.1, read as the reverse complement.
TGATGAGGGAAACTCGATAGTTAGCTGCAGCGTACGCAACCGATCGTTTCTGCTCTGCGGGGTCGTAGAGATCTGCTATCTCGGGAGCAACAGGCTTCTTCGAAGAGCGATGGTTGAGGAAGTTGACGTAGGTGTCGATGGCGAAATCCATAGCCACGAAGAAAGTTATGACGCCGAGTATCCAGTTATCCACACATACATCTTACTTTGTGACAACAGGGACCCTGGAATCACTTGGGCGCAGGTAGATTCGTGGCGTGGTTGAAATCTCCTTCTTAGGCGGTGTTCGATCTGTCACGGGAAGCAAATTCCACATAAAAAGTGATCAATCACGAATTCTTCTCGAGTGCGGTCTCTATCAAGGTCTCAAGGAGTTACGACTACGTAACTGGGATTCACTTCCAGTCGATTCACGCGAACTCGACTGCATTGTCATTTCGCATGCACACCTTGATCACTGCGGATATCTTCCACGATTGGTTAAGGCTGGTTTTTCTGGATCGATTCATATGACGGAAGATACGGCGAGACTTGCCTCCATCATCTTGTTGGATTCAGCGAAGATGCAGGTAGAGGATGCCGACTATGCATCTCGAAAGGGCTATTCAAAACACGCCAAGCCTCAACCGCTCTATGACTACCTCGATGCTGAGCGAGCAATTTCCCTCTTTCGCCCACACCCATTTCATACCCCAGTTCAAATCACTGGTGATGCCAGGCTTACCTTCCTTCGCGCTGGTCACATTCTCGGATCATCGATCGTTGACTTAGAGGTAGAAGGAAAGCGAATCATTTTCTCTGGCGATCTAGGAAGACCTAATCACCCTATTCTCGCTAACCCCGATCCCATTCCTGATTTCGAGATAGCTGCCCTTCTCTTGGAATCTACTTACGGTGATCGCCGCCACCAAAGTACTTCTCGTGAACTCTCAACCATCATTAATCGAACTACCTCGCGAGGTGGCTCGATTCTCATTCCTGCTTTTGCGGTAGATCGAACCGAAGTAATTCTTCATCGTCTCAAGGAGTTGATGGACCTCAATGAAATCCCACGCCTTCCCATTTACGTGGATTCACCTATGGCGTTGGCATCACTTGAGATTTATCGAAACGCCTTTGAACGAAAGGCGATGGATATAGATCCTAAGATAAAAATTGATGGAGATCCCTTCGATGAACATTTCTATCAAGCAGCAAGGTCGGTGGATGAGTCAAAGGCAATAGCGAAACTAAAGAACCCATCCATCATCGTCTCTGCAAGTGGAATGGCTACCGGAGGTCGAGTTGTCCACCATTTAGCTCGCATGTTGCCAGATTCGAGAAACACGGTCATCTTGGTCGGATATCAGAGCCTTGGAACTCGGGGGCGCTCACTTGCCGACGGTGCAAAGAGTCTCAAAATGCATGGAAAAGTTGTGAAAGTTCTTGCAGAAATTACCAAGGTGGGTGAGTTCTCAGTTCATGCAGATTCTCGCGAAATGATTGATTGGCTTCGAGCGGTAAAAAAGAAGCCCCGAAAAGTATTTATTGTCCATGGCGAGTCAGATGCAGGTGTAAGTTTTCAAAAGAACTTAAACCAAGAACTTTCCTGGGATTCGACTATTCCAGAACATGGTTCCACTCACGAAATTTGAAGTCAGAGTCTGAAAGTTGCCGAGCAGTAGATTTAGCTACGTTCTTCGACGCACTCGCTCAATTCTCTCCCGTGCGACTTTCTCACTTGGCGACCGATGACCAAGCATCGCACTGAGTACCTTCAGGGAAAACTTAGAGAGCTTGAGATAGTAAGGCCGTGGCCGTTTCAATCCAAGTAACTCACGATCCCTTGGATCGAGCGTTGAGATCGCAGCACCCGCGAGCAATGAGTAGAAAAACTTGCCGAGAGCTGAGAAAGGTGGATTGAGGATGAACTCGATCACTCGCTCTCCCTGTGCATCGAGATGTAACTCTGATCTACGAAATTCTTCGAGAGTCTCTTCGAGTTCAGCAAGAGATTGCGGTGCGTCAACGAGTCCTAACGGGATCGCACTCATAGCCCACTCTTTGACGTAGGCATCTGCAAGTTCAGCGCCTTCTAGCTCAGTCAGATCTCCAAGTCTTGGACGAATTCCTGGTTCAAGTGCTTGATAACTCTTGAGAAAAGAATCGGTGAAGGCGCAATGCACCCAGAGCAGATAGCGATGATCCGAGGCGCGATAGCGCTGTGATTGGCCATCACGACCTAGAAACTCACCCTCAACCGCGCTATGCATCGCATTGACGCGGGACGCTTCTCGGGCGATAACGCCTTTCGATGCAAAAGTCGTCAGCGTCAACCATCGCGTCGTGCCAGCTAGCCTTCCCAGAGGATCGCTTTCATATCGAGAATGTTCAATGACTCCATTTCGCGGAGCAGGATGAACTGCTTGCAACAGTAGGGCACGTATTCCACCAAGGAGTGTGGCGAGGCTTCCGTGAATCTTCCAAACGGCTGACTCTGGACCGAAAAGTCCTTCGTCATCTCCCTCTGCAATGGAAGATACCCAATCAGGTCTTCCATCTTGAGACCCCGAAACAATCAATCTGAATCGGTTAGCTAGAGGCTTCGCCCACCACCTATTGCTCAGGTCACGCACAAGAACTACTTTGATTCCTTCTCTTTCTTATCTCCCCGAATCTTGCCAGCATGAGCCTTCGCTGAAGGATCTCGCTTCGACTTAATCAAGCTGGCAACTGTAGAGATAACCAAGATCGATGCAATGACAATTAAACTCAATGAAGTTTCAATCTTTGGCACTTGCTCAAAGATCTTATGGAGATAGAGCATGACCAACTTTGCTCCGATGAAGATCAGAATAAATGCAAGTCCTAGTGAGAGATAGACGAGTTTGTCCAAGAGTCCCTTGAGTAGGAAGTAGAGAGCGCGAAGACCAAGGAGTGCAAAGGCGTTAGCCGCGAAGACCAAGAATGGCTCTTGCGTAACTCCGAAAGTCGCAGGAATAGAATCCAAGGCAAAGAGAAGATCCGTTGCACCGATTGCGATCATCACAAGAAACATCGGTGTCGCCCAACGTTTGCCATCTATCCGCACAAAGAGCTTGGTGCCGTGATACTCATCGGTGATGGGCGTAAATTTTCTCACTCGCTTCACCAAGAAATTCTCGCTGGGGTCGGGATCCTCATTCCAGTGGCGCATAAGTCCGACACCGGTCCAGATCAAGATCGCACCAAAGATCACGAAAGTGAAAGCGAAGGCTGCAAGAGCCGCAGCTCCGATTGCGATGAAAATTGCTCGAAGCACAAGAGCCAAGATCACACCTATGAGCAGAACTCGCTGCTGGTAGATGCTTGGCACTGCAAACTGCGCGAGGATGATTGCGAAGACGAAGAGGTTATCGACTGAGAGCGACTTCTCAACGAGGTAACCTGCAAAGTATTCAGTTCCCCATGGACTCCCGTATTGAGACTGTATCCAGATACCGAAACCGACCGCGACCGCAATATAAAAGATTGACCAGAGCGTAGCTTCCTTGAATTTCACCTCATGAGGCTTCGCACTCACTGTGACCAGGTCGAGAATGATCATGGCAAGAATGGCGGCGATGGTCACAAGCCAGACAGTCATCGAGACATTCATTGAGAGGTCTAATTCAGAGTTCATGGTGGCGGAGCCTATTAGATAGAGTGAGCATATGAGCGAAGAAGTCATCAAGGCATATATCGAATCGGGCGAGAAATTCGTTGCAGTTGCACAAGGTGCTGATAACACAGCAATGAATAAGAAGGCCCCTGAAGGTGAATGGAATGGGGCATTCATCGTTCACCATATGGGTGATTTCGAACTTCATTTCTCCCATCGAGTTCTCAGAATGCTTACTGAAGACAATCCTGAGATTGTCGGCTATAGCGAGGAGCCCTACCCCGGAAATCTCAACTATGCCGCTCGAGACTGGCGTCTCTCACTCGCCACTGTTAGCGCAGCACGTTCCATGACTTCAGATATCTTGAAGAAGATTGACGCGTCGATGCTGGCTCGACCAGGTGTGCATACAGAACGTGGGCCTATCACTCTTGCCGACATCATCTCGAGTGCAGCCAAGCACATCGCATCACACACTGAACAACTCACTTCAGCTCTCAAGTAAGTTGATCAGAGGATGACAACTCTGATGCATCTGACCATGCCCTTGATAAGCATCTCAGAGTGGACGAAGAGCATCCTGATTGATTCATCACCGCTTTGGATCTACTCCGTGCTTTTTATTTTTGTCTTCGTTGAGACTGGCATCTTGATTGCGTTCTTCCTCCCAGGTGATTCAGTCCTCTTCGCAGCAGGTCTTATTGCCGCTGCGCGCGAGGACACCTCCATATTCCTTTTGGTATCAGTCATATTCATTGCAGCATTTCTTGGCGACCAACTTGGCTTCGTTCTCGGTCGGCACTACGGGCGGCCGTACCTGGATAAACGAGAGTCCCCGCGAATCAAGAAGATGATCGCACGCGCTGAGAAGTTCTACGAGAAGTACGGCTACAGCGCCATCATCCTCGCGCGCTTCTATCCTTGGATTAGAACGATTGTTCCGCCAGTTGCGGGAATAAGCCGGATGAACTACTACAAATTCCTCTCAGCAAATGCCCTTGGCGCATTCCTCTGGGGTGTTGGCATCACTTCGCTCGGATACGCCGCAGCTTCTATCCCAGTACTGAAGGAATCAAGTCGCTATATCGCTGCTTTCTTCATACTTTTGACTATTGCACTTACGATTCGAAACTACATCAAAGCCCGGCGCGAAGCCTGAGATATCGCTGACTATCGTTTGACGTAACCCTTCGGGCACTTCGGCGACTTGCCTGTCACGGTCTTCTTCATCTTTCCTTTGACGCATGTGATGGTAAAAATCTTCGATGAAGCTGAATTCTGTTTTCCAAGAGTGCCTGAAGCGCTCGAATTCTTCTTCGCTGGAGGCATCCTCAAAGTAACAGTAGGTGCCGAGAAGCCAAAGTTGTAGGCACGAATCTCGAAAACATCCAGATCTTTGAGGTACCGTGAGTTGTAGGTCGCCACATCAGACTTGCCTTCTTCGTACGAGATCTCCACCCGTGCAATTTGTCCTGCCAAACTTGGCTCTAAGTTAAATGCCTTTCGAATCACATCACCTTTAATTGAAACTTCCATCCAACCCTTATTCAAAGTCTTACGATCAAAGAGGAAATGTGGACCCGCCATAGGAACGACAATCGCACCTTCGCTCTCGTTGTACTGAACCTGGCCAAGATGCCCGGTAGGACCCGAGACGAAGATTCCGCCAGGTTGATAGCCCTTCAATTTCTCAAACTGGAATACATAAGGCATCAAGTCAATAGAGAATCCGGTAGAAGCTGTTTGAGCATACGACTCTGGATGTTTGCAGAATTCAATGCGATCATTTGCGGATTCGCTCGATTTTCCAGGAGCAAGACACTGCCACTGATTTGGAAAGACAGTTCCCTGAATGTATGTCAGGGCTGTTCCATCGCTCCCTTTGCCAAAAGTGACTAAGGGATTCTTCATATTCGAGGTGATAGTCCCAATGTTCTTCGCAATCGAATTCGATCGAAGTGTGATCCGCCATGTTGATCCATCAGGCACGGTCTGCGCTTCCCACCCATCATCTCGATTCCAGGTTCTTCTCTCTCCTTTATCAACCCATTGGTAAATAGAGAAAAATGGTCCAGATCCACTAATCATCAGCCTAAAGACGAGATCCTTTCCATCTGGAAGTAAACCCGAAGCGGTGTAGCAGGCATCGTGTAAGAACATGGACTTGCCTGTGTTGGGATTAGGCGGAATTCCTTCACATGTGTCGCCACCAGAGAAACTTTTCATGTCGTATGACGTCTGCTTGTACACAAACTTTGGATTCAAAACGGGAACCGTCTTCTTCCAGACGATGCTGGAGTAATCAAGTTGACCGTTCGCATCTTTGCGCTCTGAGGCAGGATCGCTGAACTCAACACTTTCAACGCAATCTGTACTCCTGAATGCAAGAGAGCAATCGACCCAAAAAGGTGTCTCGGCGGCGAAGTACTCCTCAGATTGTGAGATCGAAGGCACGAGCGCAGTCAGCCCTAGAGATATAAGAAGGACTAAGGCCTTTCGAATCACGTTAGAAAGATTACTGCCGACACTGGGGATATGACTAGAGAACTCGCCCGCTCATTTCCGTGGAGAGTAGTTCCT
>RGOY01000054.1 GCA_010028225.1 Actinomycetota bacterium | reverse complement strand
ACCACTCCGTGATTCAACCGAAAAGTGGAGCGAATGTCCAGAAAAATGTCTCATGAGATTTATGTTTTTTTATCGATTGGAAAAATAAATGTAACTATCCGGAAAAAGAAAAAAGCGTTGAGTAAGCGAGTGAAAGAAAAAGAATTTACATTTCAACTATTCATAGGTTTTGGATTATTCATAGTTTCAACAGTAGTTCTTCCCACTGTTTGTCCGTTGACATTCACTGTCTGTGCAGTCGGATCAAGATAGAAAGTTACATCGGCTGATTGAGCAGTCAGGACACTTCCATCGTAGATAGAAGTCCCTGATACTGACACCGCAACACTTGCGTTGACTGTTCCAGTGATTACCTCACCACCACCAGTGAGGTAAGTGAGTCGAAGCGCGACTGGGTCACTGCTGTTTATGGGAGAGTCACTATTAGGCAAAATAATTTGTAAGACTTTCGCACCTGCTGCTCCACCAATTTGGATCTCTTGTCCATTGACATCGATGAGCCGGACCCGAAGTTTTTTATCTCGGCACGTTAGAAGGTCAAGATTAGAGACGGTGACTGACTTGATTCTGAAGAAACCGTAAGAGGGATCATTAGGTTGAGGCGATGAATGCCACTCTTGACTGAGGGCTACGTACACGACTTCATCACATGCGACTGCTTGCTGGGAACCTTGGCCAAACTCAAGTGTTCCGCTTCCTACAGTTACGCTGGCCGCGAAAGTCGAGAGAAGAAATGGAACGAAGGCAATGACTGCCGTACCAAAAAGAATTTTCGACTTGTGCCGTCTTGCACCACCAAAACCCGTGCGCACTCGCCCGCTGAGCGGCGACTGCAACATAGACATCTCGAACCTCATCTGATGCACACGGAATCACCCCATTTGGGGTGAATTGAGGAAAACCTATCTGGATTCGTACACTCCTGACAACCATTGATTTCTGATAAGGCTCTGCGATACCCCATTTTTTGGGGGGGGGGACTAACGGTTGAGCTGAACCCCGCCCTTTTTAGTCTCTAGGCCAATGCCAAGACCCTCAATCGCCACCTGTCGGGTATTGCCTGAGCCGCAGAGCTCTGATTCAGTCGTTAAGTCGCTCACAGCAGTCAGAGAGAATGAAAATAACTGGCCTACCACTTTCCCAGTACTGGCCCAGACTCGAAGGCCACCATCAGCATTTACTATTCCAAGGATTTGGGCAGCGCTCCCTGATATTCGAAGCGCTCCCGTCAAATCGCCGTCGATTAAATAGCTTTCATCCTCGAAATCATCAACGAAACCTTTCCTGCCACTATCGAAGCGAAGCCCGACTCCCGAGACGCAAGCCAAGAGCGGTCCCTCTCCCGAAAGATCGATGAGGGGTAGCAAAGCGGTGACCGAACGTGGGTCGACCTTGATCGAAGCAGGAATACGTAAGGCAGAGGACTGAACTTCCTTCGCGCGAACTTTTTCTTTTGGAGTAATCGTTTGAGTCTCTGTCGTCGCGTATGTCACTAGTTGAGTCTCACCCGGAGTCACCGCCGAGTTATCGCCACCGGTGCTCTCACCGGAAGAAGTTCCTTCGACGACTACCACTGAATCGCTATCACTAGCTGAAGGAAGAAGTATTTCATTTGGCGGTGGAGTTGCTTCATCAGCCAAGGTCGGAATCAATTGCGTTACTGCCAAGGCAGCAACAGCGAGTCCGGCAATACGAATGAGCCAACGTGCGCCGCGCCCCCGACCCTGTAACCCACGAGAGAAGCGCTCGCTGATATCGGTCAACCGTTCGACAATGAATGAGAACGGACGCAACATGCTCGGATTCTTCCATCATTGAGTGAGAGAGGGCAAGAAAGCATGAGTTTCCCTCTCACTACTGACGATGAGTGGACTCATGAGGTAGTTTCGGGCTATGGCAAAGAAGCGGCGAAACGATAGAGCCTTATTGCTCGCCACCAAACTCGAAGAATGGTCACTTAGGCATAAAGTCACTGAGGACACCTACGTCGTCGGGCTTCTTGGCGCTTTGCGCGAGCAAAAAAATCTACCGCTCTGGGCAGAGCTCAATCCTGTCGATTACCTTCCGCGCCCTGAGACCAAAGGCGACAGAGGGATTTCGTCATGGACTCGAAGACTATCTATCTTGCGTGGCGTCCTTCTCTTCGCGCCGGTTGCATTGACATGGTTCGCCGTAGGACAAGCATCAGATGGTTTCTCTCGATACATCGATGAAAATCCGGCAGCAATAGTCAACTTTCTCGAGTTCTGGCAATCCGGTTATGGCTACATCGCCGAAGAGTGGACACTCACTCGCATCGCATTCTTAGACTTTCTCATCATTGCGCTCGTAATCGTGCTGACAGTGGTCGTGGCTTCACTGACAAGACGTGCCCAAAATATGCGAAACAATGAAATTGTTTCTCTCGATGGCGAGAGATTCGAACTGGCAATTGAGCTGAGCGAGTATCTCTTCGACAAGCGTGCGATTACCCCCTTCACGATGCGTGATTCTCTTGCTAAGTCGGTCCAAGATCTTTCCAACAGCACGAAATCACTTCTTCAGACTGCTAAAAGTCTTGAGAAGATAGCAAAGGCAATGCCATCCAATACGGAGATCCTCAAGGAAGTTCGAAAACTCAAACCCTCCTTCTCCTTTGACTGGGATAAATGAAACGCCAGCGACTCGCTTCTGAAGTAGCGGAAGAGAACACCGCAGATCAAGCAGGTTGGATGTATGCAGATTTGCTTCTTGCACTTATGGTCATCTTCTTGGCGACTATTTCTTTCGTACCTCAATTCCTCGATACATATGTCCCGTCAGGCTCTGGTGTAGGCAACAGCAGTCAACAAGGATCCGGTGGAATGGGTATTGGTGACGGTTCCGCAGGAACTGGTACTTCAAATCGACCAAGTAGCGGCATTCCTGATGCCGATTACACATTTGATCAGGGCCTTGCGCTCTTCTATGAGGATTTTGATCTCAACACTTTTGTTGCAGATGTAGAGAACTTCAGGCGACAAGAGAATCTTGGTGAAAATTTCGAAATTGTCTTTGCCCAAATAACTGGTGGGTACGATGCAAAGACCGAAAGCGCCGAGAAAGGCACTTTGCGAGCGATTGCATTTAGTATCAAACTCAAAGAGAGCAATCTCGACTATCTCAATAACACTTCCACATCAATCAGAACGAGCCCGGAGGTACCTTCGAATAAGGTTTTGGTTCGCTTTACTTTTGCTCGACTATCCAACTGACAGAGGTGCTACATCTTCAAATCCGTTTAGCTTCGAAGCGTCTCCATCACTGACGAAAGGTCTTCCGGCTTTACAAGAACTACGCGAGCCTTTGAACCTTCTGATGGCCCCACTATTCCCCTGCTCTCCATGAGATCCATCAATCGCCCCGCCTTGGCAAAACCAATTCGAAGTTTGCGCTGCAACATCGAGGTCGAACCAAATTGAGTAGAAACGACAAGTTCAACAGCTGCAAGAAGGTCGTCCATATCATCACCGATATCTTCATCAACAATCTTCTTCGCCTGAGCTACGGTGAGTACATCTTCACGATAGACCGGCGCTAACTCCCCCTTAACATGGGAGACCACTGCTTTGATTTCACTTTCCGAGATATATGCCCCTTGAATGCGAATCGGTTTGCTCGCGCCCATCGGCAAGAAGAGTCCATCGCCTTGCCCAACTAACTTTTCGGCCCCCGGAGAATCAAGAATGACTCGTGAGTCAGCAAGGCTCGAGGTGGCAAAAGAAAGGCGTGATGGAACATTCGCTTTGATCAGACCAGTGACAATATCGACGCTTGGTCGTTGTGTAGCAATGACAAGATGGATTCCTGCAGCGCGAGCCAACTGCGTGATTCTGACAATGGAATCTTCGACCTCTTTTGCTGCCACCATCATCAAATCTGCAAGTTCATCGACAATCACGAGTAGATAGGGATATGGCTCAAGCGGGCGCTCTGCATTGGCGGGCGCAGTTAGCTTTCCTGAACGCACTGCCTTATTGAAATCATCAATGTGGCGGAAACCGTAGTTCGATAGATCGTCGTAGCGAATATCCATCTCACGAACGACCCATGCAAGTGAATCAGCGGCCTTCTTTGGATGAGTGATGATGGGAGTAATTAGGTGGGGAATTCCTTCATAGGCATTGAGTTCCACACGCTTAGGATCAATCAGAATCATTCGCACATCATTAGGAGTTGCTCGCATCAAGATGGAGGTCACAAGTGAGTTGATCATCGAAGACTTACCAGCACCAGTAGCTCCGGCAACAAGTAAGTGAGGCATCTTGGCGAGATTGGCGCAGATGAAGGTTCCTTCGACATCTTTACCAAGGGCAACCAGCATCGGATGGTGATCATTTCCCGCAACCGGAGAGCGAAGAACATCTCCTAAAGCCACGATCTCTCGATCAGTATTTGGAATTTCGATACCCACGGCAGACTTCCCAGGGATTGGCGAGAGGATTCGCACATCTGGGCTCGCTACGACATAGGCGATGTTCTTTGCTAAGGCAGTGATTGCTTCGACTTTGACCCCGTCACCAAGTTCGACTTCATAACGAGTGACTGTCGGTCCTCGCATAAACCCTGTAACTTCACAGTCAATGTCGAATTGATGGAAGACATCACGAAGTGCTGCCACCACATCCTCGTTCGCTTTACTCTTACCTTTGCTTGGTGGCCCTTGCCGGAGTAGGTCCATGCTTGGGAGTTGATAATCATCTTCTGGAGTGAGCACTAGCTGCACTGGACGTAAGGGCCGTTGCGGTTCTGATTCCGAGGTGAATTCACGAGGAACTTCGACACCTTGAGAGAACTCTTCATCGAATTCTCCTTCGTCAATATCAGGATCTTCGAGAGCATCGACCTCCTCTAATTGCTTGACCAGTGGAGTTTCAAAGGGTGGTGTATCGGCGACCTCAATCTCTTCTCGGGCCTCACGTCGTTCTTGAACTTTCTCCTTAGTTCCGGTGACAAAGTTCGCAATCCACCGCCAAATAGCGGAGACCGGAGTTCGGGTAACTATCAATACTCCAAAAAGGAAGAGCAGAATCAGAATCGGATAAGCGAGTGGAATGGTGACAAGTGCCACCAATGGCGTCGAGATGGCAAACCCCAGCCATCCGCCACCCGCTTGGAGCGAGGCTGAGTCTGTGCCGATTGAGCCATTTATTATGTGGATTAAGCCAGTAGATGAGAAGAGCAATATGAACGATCCAAATATCAGACGTGGCGGGAATCTTTCTCCAGCAGCCGTCTTGAAGAGTCTCAATGAGAGATAGGCAAAAATGAGTGGTGTGAAAAGTGCGATTCGGCCAAAGAGGCCGAAGAATAAATCATGAAGTAAACGTCCGAAAAGATTGTCAAGACTCCACCAGGTTGTTGCTACAGAAAGGAGCATCACAATCAGAAGAAGTAGAGCAATCCCATCGCGTCGATGTTCGACATCCATATCCTTTGCCGAACGAGAGATAACTCGTACTGCGCCACCGACAGTCTTTGCAACGCCACGCCAAATTGCTCCCATAGCGCTAGTCAGCACCGGGAGGAAACCAGTCTTTTTCTTCTTGGCCATGACTGATAAACCCTAAGACAAGTGAAGCGCGGTCTGGTAAAGGCGCGCCGTCACACCTCGATGACAACTGGCACGATCATTGGACGACGACGATGTTCTTCGCCAACCCAACTCCCTACAGTTTTTCTAACTATCTGTGAAAGTTGATGCGTTCCATTGATTCCTTCACTCACCGCTTTACCGAGAGCCGATTCGATTCGTCCAGTCACTTCATCAAATAGTCTCTGGTTCTCTGTGAAACCTCTTGCGTGAATATCGGGACCAGCAACTATTCGGCCATTCTGTGAATCAATAACTACGATCACTGAGATGAAACCTTCTTCGCCGAGGACCCGACGATCCTTCAGCGATGCTTCTGTGATCTCACCAATTGTCTGACCATCGACATACACATATCCACATGGCACAGCACCGACAACTTTCGCGTTCCCGCCTTCAAGATCTACTGCTACACCATTCTCAATCACCATGGCATTCTTTGCCGGTACTCCACACTTAATCGCAAGGTCTGCATTGGCGCGCATATGTCGCCACTCACCATGCACTGGGACAACATTCTTTGGCTTAACAAGGTTGTAGCAATACATCAATTCTCCCGCTGCAGAATGGCCCGAGACATGGACTAGGGCATTGCCCTTGTGCACGACCCTTGCACCAAATCTGGTTAATTCGTTGATGACTCGATATACCGAATTCTCATTTCCAGGAATCAGCGACGATGCAAAAATGACAGTATCTCCCTCACCAACTCGAATCTGGTGATCACCATTTGCCATCCGAGATAGCGCGGCGAGTGGCTCCCCTTGCGAACCAGTGCAGATCAGGACCACATTGTCACCGTGCTTCTCAAGATCCTTTTCATCAATCATTACATGCGGAGGTATCTGCAAGAATCCAAGCTCATCTGCAATCCCCATGTTCTTCACCATCGAACGACCGATAAATGCAACTTTCCGCTGATGCTCTGCGGCAATATCAATCACTTGCTGAATTCGATGAACGTGGGAAGCAAAAGATGCAACGATCACTCGCTTCTTGGTGCTCGCCACAACACGATCGAGTACCGGCATGATCTCGCGCTCTGAAATTGTGAAGCCAGGAATGTCAGCATTTGTTGAGTCGACAAAGAAGAGGTCTACCCCTTCCCTACCAAGTCGCGAGAATGCTTCAAGATCTGTTACTCGACCGTCGAGCGGGAGTTGATCCATCTTGAAATCCCCAGTGTGGAGGAAGGTCCCAGCATCCGTCCTCACCGCAACCGCTAGAGCATCGGGTATCGAGTGATTGACTGCGATGTATTCAAGATCAAAACCACCAACTTTCTCACGCATTCCCTCTTTCACGATTCGAAGATCTGCCTTGATTCTTCGCTCTTTTAATTTCGAAGCGAGAAAAGCGATTGTTAGTTGTGAACCGATAATCGGGATATCTGCTCTCTCCTTCAAGAGATAAGGAACGGCCCCAATATGGTCTTCATGACCGTGCGTCAAGAAGATCGCCACAATGTCATTCAATCGGTGACGAAGTGAAGACCAATCAGGAAGTATCAAATCAATTCCAGGCTGATTCTCTTCCGGAAAGAGCACGCCACAGTCGATGATCAAGATTTTTCCGCGATATTCGACCGCGGCCATATTCCGCCCTACTTCACCAAGGCCGCCTAAAGGTATGAATCGAAGAGCGCCATCTTTGAGTCGAGGAGGTACTCCGAGATTGGGATGCGGATGATTCATCTGGCTAGAAGTGTCGATTGAATTTTCGGAGGCATTTAGATTGAGATTAATCCCGCACGAAGATCCTCACGAAGCTGCGAGATCTGTTCAGGAGTGGCATCAACGAGTGGCAATCGCACTTTGCCGCCAGGCAGTCCCATCAAATTCAGCGCTGCCTTGGTCAAGATCGCACCTTGAGTACGGAATGTTCCTGTGAATACCGGAAGCAGTTCGTGATGGATTCTCTGCGCCGTTGCGATATCGCCACCAAACCATGCATCAAGCATCGAGCGAAGGCGAGCGCCAACTGTATGACCGCAGACAGAAACAAACCCAACTCCTCCGATTGCCAGGAAGGTGAGATTGA
>RGOY01000053.1 GCA_010028225.1 Actinomycetota bacterium | reverse complement strand
AGGTGCACCGACGGAATATGTTGATCAATTACGCGCTCGACCGACTCTGGATGAAGAGTGAATATGGCGATAAACCCATCACTCGTTGAGGAGGTAGAGAAGTGGATCCTGGATGATCCAGATCCAAAGAGCGCATCTGAACTTCAATCGATGCTTCAGAGCGAAGATGAATCGGCGTTAAGAGTCTGCTTCCAAGGACTTCTTGAATTCGGTACAGCTGGGCTTCGGGGTCGGATGGGACCTGGTCCCTCGCAGATGAATCGAGCGGTCGTTGGTAGAGCAGCAGGTGGAATCTCTAGATATATGAAGGCGCGAGGTCTGAAATCTGTAATCATCGGCCGCGATAGCCGACATGGTTCTGAGAGATTTGCAGAAGACAGTGCAGAAATTTTTAGCGGGGCAGGCTTCGATGTCTACATCTTGCCAAGGCCCTTGCCGACCCCGATTTTGGCCTTTGCGCTTCGAGATTTAGCTCTTGATGTCGGTGTGATGGTGACTGCAAGCCATAATCCAGCCTCAGATAATGGCTACAAGGTTTACCTTGGCGGATGCGTTGATGGGATCGACTTTAATGGCTCGCAAATCATCGCACCTACAGATAAGGCGATATTTAATGAGATCAAGGCGATTGAATCAGTAAAAGCTCTCCCCCGAAAACGACTATGGAACACGCTCGATGAGGCAGTAATTCGTCGGTATGTGCATGCGACTGCTCGATTGGTATCAAAACCTCGTGACATCAAAGTTGTTTACACCGCTATGCATGGCGTTGGGACGCAGACTTTTCGCTCGGTATTTCATGCTGCAGGATTTGCAGAGCCCATTCTTGTTGATGCCCAAGCCCAACCTGACCCTGACTTCCCTACTGTCGCTTTCCCTAATCCCGAAGAGCAAGGCGCGATGGATCTCGCACTTGAAACGGCAAGAAATTTCGATGCTGACCTTGTCGTTGCAAATGATCCAGATGCCGATCGATGTGCAATCGCCGTCAAGGACATCCATCTCACGAGTGAATCTCAGTGGCGCATGCTTCGGGGAGATGAAGTTGGTGCGATCTTGGGAGAATACATCGCCTCAAGCCTCACGAAAGAGAAAAAATCAGGTGCCATCCTTGCTAATTCGATTGTCTCCTCTTCAATTCTTGCGAAGATTGCCAAGCACCATGAGATCGCATTTACCGAAACTCTGACTGGATTCAAGTGGCTAGCAAAAGTAAGAGGCCTTACTTTCGGTTACGAAGAGGCTCTTGGATATGCAGTAGATCCGACTACTGTCAATGATAAGGATGGCATCAGCGCGGGACTTCTCATGACCGATCTTGCTGCCACTCTCAAAGAGTCCGGCTCAAATCTCATTGACTATCTTGATGCAATTTGGCAGCGCTATGGTTTCCATGCAACAAAGCAGATCTCGATTCGGATGAGCGACATGGCGCTTATCCCGCGCGCTATCGATCACTTTAAGAGTGGGTCAATCAAAGAGATTGCGGGCTTTACTCTGCGAAGTATTGACGATCTCTCATCCCCTGCGACTTCACTGCCACCTACCGAAGGTATTCGACTCTGGCTAGAGCAAGAGACGCTGACGATTCGCTTAATTATTCGTCCAAGCGGTACCGAGGCAAAACTCAAGTGCTACCTCGAGGCTATAGGGGCTCGCGATCTTGCAGAGCGTGCAGTTGATGAGGTCGGCGACGCAGTCAATGGAATGATTCTTGCCTTGCTCGGTTAGGCTCGCGAATAGACGGTAATCAGAGTTGGAAATTGAAGCGAAATTGAAAACGAAAGAGAAATCGGAAGGGAGATGATGAGGTGAGTCAGCTTCGTACATCAAAGTCCGATCTCGCGCGAGATTTTGGGATTAGTGATGATCGCTCTCTATCTCTCTTTCTGAAAACTCTTCCCGGAGTTGATCAAGTCGGAGCAGAGGCGCGCGCCGTCGAACTTGGCACTCGAAGCATCAAAAAAGAGAGCAAGGCGTGGGCAATCGATATGGCCATCTCAATGGTCGATCTGACGACTTTAGAGGGTGCTGATACAGAAGGAAAAGTTCGTTCACTCTGCAACAAAGCTCATCGCCCTGACCCCACCGACCCGAGCGTTCCTCATGTTGGAGCAGTCTGTGTCTACAACGACATGGTCAAAATCGCTCGCTCTCATCTTGATTCAATAGGCGCGAATGAAATCCCAGTTGCCGCTGTCGCTACTGCATTTCCCTCAGGGAGAGCTTCGAGGGAAGTGAAGCTTCGCGATACTCGAGATGCGATCGAAGCAGGTGCAAGCGAGATTGATATGGTGATCGATCGTGGCGCTTTTCTCTCCGGGCATTACAAGAGCGTCTTTGATGAAATTGTCGCGATCAAGAAAGAGTGTGGCGAGAAAGCCCACTTAAAAGTAATCCTTGAAACCGGAGAACTTGTCACTTATGACAATGTCCGACGAGCTTCCTACCTTGCCATGATTGCCGGGGCAGATTTCATAAAGACTAGTACCGGTAAAGTCACACCAGCGGCGACACCACCCGTTGTTCTTATCATGTTGCAGGCAGTGCGCGACTTCTTTGACCGGACTGGCATTCGAATCGGAGTCAAACCTGCCGGAGGAATCAGAACCAGCAAAGATGCAATCAAGCAGCTCGTCCTCGTCAACGAGATAGCAGGACCTGAATGGCTGAGCCCAGCATATTTTCGTATCGGCGCGAGCGCCCTACTCAATGATCTTCTTATGCAAAGATTCAAGATGCGTGACGGCTACTATGCGAGCAGTAACTATGTATCCATCGAATAGTCTGATCGAAAGGGGCGCACTTTGAAAGAGAGTTCGAACCCTTTTACTTATGCACCTGCGCCTGAGTCGCGGGAGTTAGTTTCAATCGAATCTAGCTATGATCTCTTCATCGATGGCAAATTCATCGCGCCAAAGTCTAAAAAGCGTTTCCCGAGCATCAATCCAGCAACTGAAGAGGTACTGAGTAAAATCTCGCTTGGCGGAAAAGAAGATCTCGACCTTGCCGTTAAATCAGCGCGACGCGCTTATGAGAAAGTCTGGTCGAAGTTGCCCGGCAAAGAACGTGGCAAGTACCTCTACCGAATCGCTCGATTGATGCAAGAGCGCGCTCGAGAATTTGCCGTCCTTGAAACTCTCGATAACGGCAAGCCGATTCGAGAGACGCGAGATACCGATATTCCTTTGGCGATCCAGCATTTCTTCTATCACGCAGGGTGGGCAGACAAACTTGAATATGCCGGGCACGGATCAAACCCGCGAGCGCACGGCGTCGTTGGTCAGATAATCCCTTGGAATTTCCCGCTTTTGATGCTGGCATGGAAAGTCGCGCCAGCACTTGCTACCGGAAATACCGTGGTACTCAAACCTGCTGAGACAACCTCATTAACTGCACTCCTTTTTGCCCAAGTCTGTCTCGATGCAGGGCTTCCAGCGGGAGTCATCAATATCGTCACCGGCGATGGAACGACAGGAGCATCACTGATTGCTCACAAGGGCATAGATAAATTCGCTTTCACTGGTTCAACTGAAGTCGGAAAGGCGATTAATCGAGCCCTCGCTGCAACTGGCAGACCGGTCACACTCGAACTCGGTGGAAAAGGCGCAAACATTGTCTTTGAAGATGCAGCGATAGATCAAGCGGTCGAAGGCATCGTTCAGGGAATCTTCTTCAACCAAGGTCATGTCTGTTGCGCTGGCTCGCGGCTATTACTCCAAGAAAATATCCACGATCACTTCATCGAGAAACTAGAGCGACGAATCGAAAAGATCAGAGTCGGCGATCCCATGGATAAGAACACTGACCTTGGCGCTATCAACTCAAAAGAGCAGCTACAGAAAATAGTCGAACTGACACAATCTGGAGAGGTCGAAGGCGCAAAGGCTTGGCAACCTGACTGCGCTCTCCCGTCCCGTGGATTCTGGTTCCGACCCACGATCTTCACCAATGTCACCGGTGCACATCGAATCGCGCGTGAAGAGATCTTTGGTCCAGTTCTCTCAGTCCTCACATTCCGCACGCCACAAGAAGCAATTGAAAAAGCAAATAACACTCCTTACGGGCTCGCGGCAGGAGTTTGGAGCGAGAAAGGATCTCGAATCCTCTGGGCAAGCCGCGAACTAAAAGCTGGAGTCATCTGGGCCAACACTTACAACAAATTCGATGCCGCAAGTCCCTTTGGTGGATACAAGGAATCTGGCTGGGGTCGTGAAGGTGGAAGGCACGGACTCCTTCCTTATCTCACCCAGTCGCAAACTCCTCGAGTCAGGTCAGGCAAGGGGGCACGAAAGTGAGTCAAGAACGTATTGATGTGAAGAAGACTTACAAGTTATTCATTAACGGAGCATTTCCGCGAAGCGAATCAGGCAGGTCTTACCCCATTTTTCGCAAGGCTTCGAAAGTTCTCCTCGCACAACCAGCCCAGGCTTCACGCAAGGATCTGCGGGATGCTGTGCGCGCTGCTCGCGAGGCGCGTTCGAAGTGGCAGAGCGCAACCTCCTACAACCGCAGCCAGATCCTCTATCGAATCGCTGAGATGATGGAAGGTCGTCGCTCGCAATTTGTCGAGGAGATCATGGCGCAGACATCTGCTACCAAGAGCGTTGCAGAAAAGGAAGTGAGTGAATCGATAGACCTCTGGGTCTGGTACGCGGGATGGTGCGACAAGATTGGTCAGATCTCTGGCGCAAACAACCCCATCAATGGTCCGTTCTATAACTTCACTAGCCCTGAACCAGTTGGAGTGGTCGGAGTTTTTGCAGAACCGGATTTTCCACTCCTTGGTCTTGTACGTGCCATGGCACCGGCGCTAGTCGGTGGGAATACAGTGGTAGTTCTCGCCAGCGAGAAACGCCCGCTCTCAGCAATCACTTTAAGTGAAGTTATTGCTACCTCGGATGTTCCAGCTGGAGTGATCAATATTCTTACTGGTTTGAGAAGTGAACTGACTCCATGGCTTGCATCTCATATGGAGGTAGATGGCCTTGATATCTCAGGGGAGAAATCGAGAAGTGCGGAGATTCGCACCCTTGCTACCGAGAACCTCAAGCGAATCGCAGATTTCAACACTTCGATTTCACCGAATCGGATCTTGGCGTTGATGGATCAAAAGACTATCTGGCACCCAATCGGGCTCTAATTTCTCGATTTAGCTTTAGAAAAGTTCACATAGTTTCAGAAAGCTTTAGGCACCAGCAGCGACCTCAGCGAATCGAGGCTTAATCACGCTCTCGATGATTTCAAGACGATCTTCAAACGGGATAAATGCGCTCTTGAGTGCATTGATTGTCACTCGCTGAAGATCGGCAAAGTTCCAGTTGAAGTGCTTGACGCACTGCGTCATCTCATGAGTCATTGAAGTAGCGCTCATAAGTCTGTTGTCAGTATTGAGCGTGACTCGAAATCTCAATCGATTGAGAATTCCTATCGGGTGGTCGGAATAACTCGAAACTGCGCCCGTTTGCAGATTAGAGGTTGGGCAGAGCTCGAGTGGGATGCGTCGATCGCGTAAATATGCGGCAAGACGTCCAAGTTTTGGCTCACCCGTTCGAAGATCTATATCGTCAATGATCCGTACGCCATGGCCAAGTCGCTCTGCGCCGCAAAGTTGTATTGCCTCCCATATCGAAGGAAGGCCATATGCCTCCCCAGCATGAATAGTGAAGTGCGCATTCTCTCTTCGTAGATAGTCGAAGACATCTTGCTGCAGAGTGGGCGGAAAGCCATCTTCAGGTCCGGCAATATCAAAACCAACGACGCCCTTATCTCTAAATGCAACGACCTGCTCTGCTGCCTCACGTGACCGATTGTTCTGGCGCATGCCGCAGAGAAGAGATTCAACTCTTATCTCATTGCCTTCACTTCGCGCTTGCGCCATTCCTTCTCGAAAGCCTTCGACCGTTTCTCGCACCACATCAGAGATAGACATCGACTCCAAAGTGAATAGCTCTGGTGCGCCACGCACTTCTGCGTAGACCACACCATCTCGAGCTAAATCGACTGCACACTCTCGGGCGACCCTACGAATAGCTTCTGGACGCTGCATCACTGCAATGGTGTGATCAAAAGTCTCCAGATAGCGAACCAGAGATTTTGAGTTACATGCATCTTCAAACCATTTTGCCAATGCATCAGGATCGTCGGTCGGTAACTTTGCGTAGCCAATATCGCTTGCAAGTTCGATGATTGTCGCAGGTCGTAGCCCACCATCAAGATGATCATGCAAGAGCGCCTTAGGCAGACGTTTGATCGATTCAGGTGTTGGGATTTTGGCGAGATTGGGGTTTGCCTGGATAGAGGCGGAGAGTGCCACCTCGCGACGTTCGCTCACTCTCTCCTACCTCAAATCTCGGGGACCGAATGCCCAGGGCAGAAGAGAACCCAAGTTCTGCGGACCGTTCGGAGTTTGAATTAACAACTCATTCCCACCGAATTCGAAAAGTAACTGCCGGCATCTTCCACAGGGTTGAAGCGGATTTCCATCAGCATCGACGCAAACTACTGCCACCAACTTTCCACCACCTGTGGCATGCAGATCAGAGACCATCCCACACTCGGCACAGAGCGTGACGCCATAACTCGCATTCTCCACATTGCATCCAGCAACGATGCGGCCATCATCGACAAGACCTGCAACTCCAACCTTGAATTTCGAGTATGGCGCGTAAGCCTTGGCCATAATTTCGATGGCGCGCTCTTTCAAAAGCTGCCAGGGAATCTCGCTACTCATAACCGCATCCTAACTTCCCACCGAGGTGTTCTTATATGAGGATGTATATCGAAGGCTCGCAACATCATCAAAACTTCGCTTTTTCGCTCTTGAGCCGAGCAATTTCTCTATCTATCGCTGCTTTAAAGGAACGAGCAGCCTTGTTGTGATACTTGATTGAAAGGCCTTGATTGTAGAAAGTGTGACGTTTACCAAAGATGCTGTTCTCTCCATCTATCGAATCCAGAAGATACTCACCAAGAACTGTAGTTCGCACCGTCATATCAACCGCTTTTGTAATATTTCGCTCGATGGAAAGCAAAAGATGTGGCTTCGCAATAGCAAGATTGAGGTAATACTGGTCTGGGACGTTTCCTATGATTTTGATCTGAGAGATGCGATTTCTCTCTCGATTGCGCTTTATCACCTCATTAAGAACCGCAGAGTCCAAATTCCAGGTCGAGTAGAGAACATCTGCCCCTTGATCCATAAGAACTTTGTATCCTGAAGAATCTGATGTGATTCCCACCTGATATTGACCTTCGCGTGCGCCTTTAATCGCTCGTTTCTCGGCAGAGCGCACTCCCGCTTCGAAATAGGGACCAAGGCGATTCATCTCTGGTGTATCGGTAGCCACATAAAGAACTCGTTTAGATCGTGACGCGAGAGCTGCTGCAAAGCCAGCCATGTAGGCAGATTGCTTCTCCTCGAACACGTGTGAAAAGACATTGAGTCCACTAACCGTTCCGTCATTGATGATGGCAAACTCGAGATCTGGATACTCTTGCGAGACACGGCGAACAGCTTCGGCGTTTGCAGGTCCAATAGCAATCATCATGAAGTAGCCACTTCGCGCCATTAATCTCAGTCGATAGATTCGGTCACCCACTGTCCCATCAGTGACCAATTCACGGACGTTGGGCTCAAAGAGACCATATTTCTTCTTCGCTATCGCTAGAGCATTACGAGCAGCATCGTTATAAGAGCCATCGCCTGGCCCACCAGTATCAAAGAGCAGAGCAATCTTTCGCTCTCGATTTACTTCATCGGCGTGAATTTCGTTGGGGAGAATTGAGAGAGAAATCGCA
>RGOY01000052.1 GCA_010028225.1 Actinomycetota bacterium | reverse complement strand
CAATATCAAGGAAAGTAATCTCATCGACGCCATCACGGTAATACTTCAAAGCAAGCTCTACCGGATCGCCGGCATCTTTGAGGTCAACAAATTTTCTCCCTTTGACCACACGCCCTTGCTTGACATCAAGACAGGCAATGACCCTCACCGCAAGGTTTCGTGCTTGAGAAGTTGCGGAGGCTGAAGATGTCACTAAATCAACCACGTTCTGCCACCTCAATTGCTTCAGCGAGAGTAAAGACACCTTCATAGAGAGCCTTACCTATTACCGCACCCTCAATTCCCAGAGCTACCAGGTGACGAAGCGATGCAATGTCTTCGAGAAGTGCGACACCACCGGATGCGATGACTGACGATTCAGTATTCGAAGCTACATCTTCGAGGAGAGACAAATTCGGTCCGGTCAAGGTGCCATCTTTGCTGATATCGGTGACCATATAGCGAAGACAGCCCGCGCCATCAAGACGCTTGATTGCTTCGCGATAGGGAACGGTCTCTTCGGTCCACCCACGGGTAGCAACACGGCCATCGCGAATATCTAACGCGACGATTATCTTTTCTGCGAGATCCTCAAACTTCTCAGAAATCCACGCAGGGTTTTCCATGGCTGCGGTGCCGATTGTGACACGGTGACTGCCGCTAGAGAGAGCGCGATCGAGTGAGCGATCGTCTCTTATTCCGCCAGAGACTTCGACCTTAATATCGATCTGCTTAACAATTGATTCGACGATCTTCCAGTTGCTGCCTTCGCCGAATGCAGCATCAAGATCTACGACATGTAACCACTGCGCTCCGGCCCTTTGAAATTCATAAGCACGTTCAACTGGATCACCGTAATCTGTAACGTGATTCTTCATGCCTTGCTTCAAACGCACGGCTCGAGCGCCCTTGATATCTATCGCAGGGATGACGTTAAGAATAGGTTCCATCTCTCGTTCCCTCAGGCGGCAGTCTTCTTGGACCAGTTGGTGAGGAATTTCAGTCCGGCTGGGCCACTCTTTTCCGGGTGGAATTGCGTTGCCGAAAGAGTTTCGTACTCCAGCGCTGAAATGAAACGTGCTCCATATTCGCTCCACGAAGGAATCAGTTTCTCGCTCTCTTTGTTGGGCGCAAGAGCCGCATACGAGTGAACGAAGTAAAAACGCTCTCCCTCGACGCCACCAAATAATTCTGACTTCGGATTGCTCTCCACGATATTCCATCCCATATGTGGCACGACCTTGGCGGGCAGTCGCTCGACCTAACCTTGAAAGACTCCAACTCCACTACTTTCTGGACTCTCACTGCTTCCAGAGAAGAGGACTTGTAATCCAACGCAGATTCCCAGAGTAGGCCGTTGAAGTTCGAAACGCTTTCGAATCAGTTCATCACCTTGCACTCGGCGAAGTCCATTCATGCAATGTCCGAATGCACCGACACCGGGGACCACGAGTCCTGAAGCTTCAAGGCATTTACGAAAGTCAGAGGTCACTTCTACCTGGCCACCGATTCGAGTTAGAGCTTGCTCGGCAGACCTGAGGTTTCCAGATCCGTAATCAAGAATGGCGATCAAAGAGATCCTTTTGTTGAAGGGACTCCCGTAACTCTTCCATCGATTGATACCGCATCCTTAAGTGCTCTAGCAACTGCCTTGAATTGCGCTTCAAAGACATGGTGTGCATTTCTTCCTTCAAGAACACGTATATGTAACGCAATACGCGCCTCCGCAACGAATGACTCCCAGATGTGTCGACCGAGGGTCGTATCAAAAGTGCCTATCAATTCGACAATCTCAGGTTGTCTATGGACTAAATAGGGTCGTCCCGATAGATCAACTGCAACCTGAACGAGAACTTCATCCAACGGCACCATCGCATCACCAAAACGTCGAATACCTGACTTATCGCCTAAAGCTTCACGAAGCGCTTGTCCCAAGGCAAGGGATGTGTCCTCAACAGTATGGTGCGAGTCAACGTCGACATCACCTGTTGTCTTTACTGTGAGATCAAAACCAGCGTGCTTTCCCAACTGCGAGAGCATGTGATCGAAAAAAGGAACTCCGGTCTGGACATCAATTTCCCCAGATCCATCAAGTGAGAGTTCAATGAGCACCGATGACTCTTTAGTCTTTCGCTCGACTCGTGACTTTCGCATCGCACTAACCCCTATCGAAGAAGTGAAGGTTACTACTTGGAGATAATCTCGCGGAGAGTTCTGATGAAACGACGATTCTCATCCGGTAGCCCGATGGTCACTCGAAGGTAACCGCTTATGCCTACATCTCTGATGAGGACTCCCCGATCAAGGAGCTCACGCCAGAGTTGATCGCTGCTCCAACCCGCGATTGCACTCACTTTCGTGAACCCCCCAAAGAGGATGAAGTTGGCATCGCTCTTTACAACTTCAAAACCCAGCGCGATGAGTTCTCGCGAAAGGAGCTCGCGTTCGCTCTTTATCTGCTCAACTCCTTGAAGGAGTTTCTCTGCATGCGAAAGGGCTGCGATTCCAGAGAGTTGAGTCAGCGAGCTAAGGTGATAAGGAAGGCGAACGAGTTGAAGTGCAGAGATAACTTCTTCGCGGGCAATTGCGTATCCAATGCGCGCTCCAGCAAAGGCAAAGGCCTTGCTCATCGTTCGCACGATGATAAGTGAAGGAGTCTCCTCCAGAAGGTCTACCGCGCTCGCGACCGTAGAGAATTCTCCATAAGCCTCATCAACAATAGTCATCCCACCATTTCGCGCGACGGCATCGACAATTTTTCGAATCTCGGCCAAGGTCATTGATTTACCCGTTGGATTATTTGGCGTGGTGAGAAAGAAGATTGAAGGTTTGCGCGAATCAATCGCCGTAACGGCAGAATTCATATCAAGGGAAAAACCTTCGCCCAAAGTAATCGTCTCAAATCGCTTACCTGCACCCATCGCCAGAAGTGGATGCATGGAATAAGAGGGAGAAAAACCTGCAACTAATCCATCGAAAGTCAAGAGAATGGTTTGGAGTACTTCGTTACTTCCGTTAGCGGCCCAGATGTTTGCCGGCCTCACTCCTCCAGCACTCGCGATAAATTCATTGACGTAAGAGGCAAGAGCTTCGCGCAGGGCTAAGGCATCTCGATCTGGATAACGATTGAGACTCGCGAGTTGACTTGATATTGATTCCGAGATGGAGCGAGAGACTTCTTCGGGAAGTGGGTGGGGATTCTCATTGGTATTAAGCCGCGCATCGGCATCAACTTGTGGCGCGCCGTAGGGAGTGCGGCTTCGCAATTCATCTCGAAGCGGTAGCCACTGCGGCCAGGTCGAACTTCCCTCGTTCATCATCTATCCCCTAGGCCCTTTTCAAATCGTGCCGCTATTGCTTCGCCATGAGCTGGGAGATCTTCTGCCTCAGCCAGGGTGATGACGCAGTCGCCGATCTCTTCAAGAGCGCTCTCGCTATATTCAACAAAGTGAAGGCCTTTGAGAAAACTTTGCACGGAAAGCCCGCTGCTATGACAAGCACATCCCCCAGTCGGAAGAACGTGATTCGAACCTGCCGAGTAGTCGCCGAGTGAAACAGGTGAGTATCGGCCGAGGAATATGGCTCCTGCATTTCTGATCTCTCGCGCCCACCGAGCATCGTCGGTTGTTTGAATCTCAAGGTGCTCAGCGCCATAGTGATTAGCAACTTCAACCGCTTCAGCCATTGAATTCACGAGGGCTAAACATGACTGGACGCCCCTAAGCGCTTCTTCGATTCGCGCACTGTGTTTGGTGCGAGGAACTCGCCGCACAACTTCTGCTTCAACTTTTTCAGCTAGCGAAAGAGAATCTGTGATGAGAACGGCCGCCGCAATCGCATCATGTTCTGCTTGACTGATGAGATCAGTCGCCACAGCAACTGGATCTGCGCTCTCATCGGCGATGATGGCAATCTCAGTGGGACCTGCTTCTGAATCGATGCCAATCAGACCGCGAAGGGCGCGCTTAGCCGCCGCAACATAAATGTTTCCTGGACCGGTAACCATATCTGCCGGCTCCATCACCATCGAACCCGAAGAATCTTTCACGCCAAAGGTTGCAGCTGCGATTGCGACTGCGCCACCTATTGCATAGATCTCATCAACTCCAAGCATCTTTGCTGCGGCAAGGATGGTGGGATGTGGCCATCCATCATGTTCCTTCTGCGCCGGCGAGAGAATCGCGATGCTCTTCACTCCAGCAATCTGTGCCGGTATCACATTCATCATCACTGAACTCGGATAAACCGCTTTGCCGCCCGGTACATAAAGTGCGACACGATCGATGGGCACCCACCGCTCAGTAATCACTCCACCTGTCACTACTTCGACTCGACTTTCGCTTCGTCGCTGACTTTCGTGAACTTTTCGGATTCGATGAATCGACTTCTCAAGTGCAATCTTCACCTTCGAGTCAAGAGCGCCTTCGGCAGCATCTATCACATCGCCAGGAACTCGCACTGATTGCGGACGAATACCATCGAATTTCTCAACTAATCCGAGAACAGAATTCTCATCTCCGCTACGCACGCTCTCGATGATTGCCGCGACCTGCTCGGCTACTGAATCAATTGAAATTGGGGCGCGAGGAATGAGCGCACGAAGTTCGGTTCGTGAAATAGAGCCAGCGCTCAAGTGCGGGCGAAGATCGAGGCGGCGAATCACCGAGTGATTGTAATTTAGAAGTGGATTGAGTCGGGGCCCAATAAAGCCTTGAGATCTGCGCTCAGGCTCGGCGTCGCGCTGACTTTCAACCCATCATCTATCTTCAACATAGTGGTAGTTGTGCCAAGAAGTTGGAGATGAACTTCGCGTGAACCTGGATGCGACTTGAGAATCTCTTTCATGCGATCCACGAGAGGGGGTGTGCATCTATTCGCTTCAAGACGAATCACAACCGGGCCGCTAGCTCTCTGGTTTATCTCAGGGAAAGAGAGATCCAAAGCCATCAAGCGAATGTTCTCTTCTCTCTTATCGACTCTCACCCGCGCAACTGCGATTCTGTCCTCGGCAAGGCTTTCGGCATGCTGTGTATAGGTGGTTGCGAAGAAGAGTAAATCGGCAGCACCGGCCAGACCTCCGATTGTGACAACTTGGTCATGTGCGATGGAGTCATCACTAAGTCCGCTAATAGTTGTGTCAGTCAGTGAGCGAAGTCGACCTTCGATGCCAAGCAGTGGATGGTCAGAGACATAGAGACCAAGCATCTCTCGCTCATAGGAGAGCAAAATCGCTTTCTCCCACTCTCCCTCAGGTATTGAAAGAGCGGCATGAGAACTTGGCGTTGCGGAACCTTCGCCAAAGAGATCGTACTGACCTAACGCCTCGGCCCGCTTCGATTCCATCACTGAATCGAGGGCTTCAAGATGGATAGCCATCAATCCTTTTCGGGTAGCTCCTAATGAATCGAGCGCGCCACTTTTGATTAAAGATTCAATCGTTTTCTTATTGCAGACATGGACATCAACCTTCTTCAAGAAATCTTCGATCCCTTCGGCGAGTAGTCAGCATCAGATTCGTTGACATCTGGTGGCAAGACTTTGATTCCCATCCTTCGACATTCATTGAGATAGAGCGCGCTCTTATCTTTATCGTCTCTGACGCTGGTCAAGAGTGCAGCCATATATTCGGTGGGGAAATTCGCTTTGAGGTAGGCGGTCCAGTAAGAGAGCACGCCATACCCTGCGCTATGCGCTCGGTTGAAGGCGTAATCTGAGAATGGGATCAGCGTTCGCCACAGCTCCTCAATTGCTGCAGTAGTGAAGCCATTGGCCCGCATCCCCGACTCGAAATGGACATACTCCTTATCAAGAATGTCTTTGTTCTTCTTACCCATCGCCTTACGTAGCAGGTCAGCGCGACCAAGTGAGAATCCAGCAACTTTCTGGGCAATCGCCATTACCTGCTCTTGATAAACAATCAAGCCGTAGGTGTCATTGAGAATTTCCGCAAGGGGTTCCGCTAACTCAGGATGTATTGGCTCGACTTTCTTTCGACCATTTTTTCGATCGGCATAATCGTTATGGGCGTTCACTCCCATCGGGCCTGGACGATAAAGAGCAATAACCGCGGAGATGTCGTCGAAGGAATCAGGAGCCATCGACTTGAGCAGAGCTCGCATCGGCGCACCATCGAGTTGGAAGACTCCGAGCGTCTCACCTCGGGCTAGAAGTTGAAAAGTCTTCTTGTCTTCAAGGTTAACCGTGTCAAGTACTACATCTTTCTGGCGATTTCGTTTGATGTTGTGGAGACAATCGTCAATTACTGAAAGATTTCTAAGACCCAGGAAGTCCATCTTCAAAAGTCCGGTTGATTCACAGGCACCCATATCGAATTGAGTAATGATCGCGCCATCAGCATCGCGTCGATGAATCGGGATGACATCAATAAGTGGATCTCTGCTGAGTATTACGCCTGCCGCATGCACTCCCCATTGGCGCTTGAGTCCTTCTAGACCCCGGGCAGTGTCAATCACACGTTTGGCATCGGGCTCGCTTTCGTAGAGCTGCCTGAACTCTGATGCTTCGCTATATCTATCTTCTTGAGGATCAAAAACTCCCGCAAGTGAGATATCACGCCCCATCACCGAGGGAGGAAGGGCCTTAGTTAACTTCTCCCCTATTGCATAAGGAAACCCTAAAACACGAGTTGCATCCTTTATTGCTTGTTTCGATTTGATGTTGGCATATGTGATGATCTGCGCAACTCGATCTTCGCCATATTTTTCTGTCGCATAGCGAATCATTTCGCTGCGGTGACGCTCATCGAAATCTAGATCAATATCTGGCATAGAGATACGTTCTGGATTAAGGAAGCGCTCGAAGAGTAAACCGAACTTGATTGGATCGAGTGCAGTTATGCCGAGTGCATAAGAGACGAGCGAGCCCGCAGCAGAGCCACGACCGGGTCCAACCCAGATTCCTCGACTCTTCGCGTGTGCAATCAAGTCAGCAACAACAAGGAAGTAACCCGGAAAACCCATTTTGCACATGACATCGAGTTCGTAATCCAGTCGGCTCTGATACTGATCGGGAACTCCGTTCGGCATTCGCTCTTCGAGTCCGCGACGTGCCAGAGATCTAAGCCAGCTCTCTTCACTCTCACCGTCGGGGACAGGGAACTTCGGCAAGAGATTTTCTCCTTCACGAAGCACCGTCTCGCAACGCTCGGCGATGAGCAAAGTGTTGTCACAAGCCTGCGGTATCTCAGAGAAAAGTGCTCGCATTTCTTGCGCCGACTTGAGGTAGAACTCATCATTGTCGAACTTGAACCGCTTGGGATCTGCAATGGTGGAGTTCGACTGGACACATAAAAGCGCAGCGTGAGCATCAAAATCTCGCTTATACACATAATGCGAGTCATTCGTTGCAAGTAAGCCAATGCCTAGCTCTTTGCTCAACCGCAACAAATCAGTCCTAGAGCGCCGCTCGATTTCAATTCCGTGATCCATCAACTCTACGAAGAAATTCTCTGGGCCAAAGATGTCGAGGTATTCAGCAGTTGCATTTCGTGCTTCGTTGTAGGCACCCATGCGAATTCGAGTCTGAATCTCCCCTCCGGGACATCCAGTGGTTGCAATCAATCCTTCGCTATATCGAGCAAGCAGTTCTCGATCCATTCGGGGTTTGTAATAGAAACCTTCCAGTGAAGCCAGAGACGAGAGTCGAAAGAGATTCGAGAGGCCAACTTGATTGTAAGCAAGAAGTGTCATGTGGGTGTATGCGCCACCACCTGAGACATCGTCTTCTCCGCCTTCTGCCCACTTGACCCGCTTCTTCTCAAATCTCGATCCGGGAGCGACATAGGCTTCGATACCGATGATTGGCTTGATTCCCTTTGCTTTCATCGTCTTGTAGAAATGAAAGGCACCGAAGACATTTCCG
>RGOY01000051.1 GCA_010028225.1 Actinomycetota bacterium | reverse complement strand
TGGGCGGTTGTGTTAATCAAGAGCGATAACAAGCGTCCGATTACTTCGGCTTTGGGTCGTTTGCAGGGTGAGTTCGTGACGGACTTTAACTTGCTTGCGGCTGGTGCGATCATGGCGGCGTTACCGACTTTGATTATCTTCTTTGTATTGAAGAAGCAGTTCGTATCTGGTCTCACGCTCGGCTCAACAAAGGGCTAAATATGAAGGCTATTCAGATAACTGAGTTCGGTGGACCTGAAGTGATGCACTACATCGACCTTCCAGATCCAAAAGTTGGTGATGGAGAGGTCTTGATGCAAGTGACCGGCATCGGAATCAACTATGCCGACACTCACCAGACCGAAGACTCTTATCTTTCAAAGCAGACGCTTCCTCTCACTCCTGGTCTTGAAGTCGTGGGAACGGTCAATGGAAAGCGATATCTCACTGGTGCCCCTAACGCTTATGCCGAGCTAGTGGCAGCTAAGAAAGATCAATTGATTCTAATCCCCGATCAAATTTCTGATGGCGAAGCGCTCTCAACTTTCGTGCAGGGAACTACCGCTTGGCACATCCTTTCTACTGTTGGACATCTCAAAGCGGGGGAGAGCGTCGTTGTTCACGCAGCTGCAGGTGGCGTCGGAACGATCGCGATTCAACTAGCAAAGAAGTGGGGCGCAAAGGTCATCGCTGTTGCATCCACGCAAGAGAAGCGAAATCTCGCACTTGAACTCGGCGCAGATGTAGCCATTGATGCAACGCAAGAAGGTCTGAAAGAGCGAATCATTGAAGCAAATGGTGGAAAGCGCGTCGACTTGGTCTTAGAGATGGTCGGGGGCACAACCTTCGATCAATCGTTAGAGGCGCTCGCGACATTTGGTCGAATCGTCACATTTGGTATGGCATCTCGTGAACCGATGAAGATGGTCCATCCATCACAGTTGATGGCGCGCTCTCAATCTGTGACGGGTTTTTGGCTTGCAAATTGCTTTGCTAAACCAGAGATGATGTCAACGGTCATTGCCAAACTCTTTGAGATGATGATCAAGAAAGAACTGCGAGTGATTGTTGGTGCGACCTATCCGCTCTCTGAGGCGTCGAAAGCACACCAAGTGATGCGTGAACGTGGAACGGTCGGAAAGATCGTCCTCGATCCACGCCTTTAGTCGCACTCGTCATCACTCATTTGCGCTTATATTCCAGACCGATTTCTTTCCCATCAAAGGAGCCTGTAACCTCGCTCCTTGCTTCGCCCTCTTAGCTCAGTCGGTAGAGCGTTTCCATGGTAAGGAAAAGGTCGACGGTTCGATTCCGTCAGAGGGCTCGCAGAACTTGGCGGGGTAGCTCAGCCTGGTAGAGCAAGCGGCTCATAATCGCTGTGTCGTGGGTTCAAATCCCGCCTCCGCTACCAAGTTCTCGTTCACTTTGGTCAAGCGCCAAAGGGACGGGTACTCTTCCGGTCGTCCAACTACAGATTTGACGACAGATTTAAAGACAAACGAATACAAACGAAGACAAACGAATACAAACGAATACAAAGAAGTACACCCACAAGGCAAGGAGCTCCACATGGCAAGCAAGAGTGCAGATGTCCGTCCGAAAATCACAATGGCTTGCGTGGAGTGCAAAGAGCGCAACTACATCACTCGAAAGAATCGACGTAACGATCCAGATCGTCTTGAGATGAAGAAGTACTGCCCGCGCTGCAAGTCTTCAACGCTTCATCGCGAGACTCGCTAACTTCGAATCGCCTAAAAGCGTGATCGATCCCGCGATCGTCGGCAAGCGAATCACGAGTTCAACAGACTTCACTGTCAATCAGGATGCCATCACGCGCTTCTGTCAGGCTATTGGCGAACGAGATGACTCGATTGCGCCACCTACCTTCTCATTCACCTTCATCATTGCGGCCTTCGAAGAGACTCTTAAAGGTTCCGGAGTTGACTGGTCACGAATGGTCCATGGCGACCAAAGATTTGAGATTAGAGAACCCATCAAAGCAGGCGACAGACTATCTATCTCATCCACGGTAGAGAGCGTGAGAAGCGCAGCCGGAAACGAACTAGTCACAGTACGAGCAGATATCGAACGCGAAGGTCAAGAAATCATCCATGCCTGGTCGACTCTGGTGGTTCGGGGATGAAACTCACTCTGGGAGAAGTCTTACCGACTCGGACTTTCACAATAGATCGCAGTGCATTAAAAGCTTATGCCGATGCAAGTGGCGATCAGAATCCCATTCATCAAGACGAATCTTTCGCGAAATCAGTTGGCCTTCCCAATGTGATCGCTCATGGAATGCTCACAATGGCACTTGGCGGCACGTATCTTGCTGATTTCTTCGGCGGATCATCAAAGATTAGAAAATTCGGTGCCCGCTTCACTAAGCCCGTGGTTGTTGCCGAAGATGTTCCAGCAAAAGTGGAATTCTCTGGAGCAATTACCGCTATCGAAAGTGGGATCGTGACTGTTGAATTGACCGCTCGTCATGGCGACCAGAAAGTACTCGGCATGGCAAAAGCTGAGATAACGATCGATTAGTCAGCAGAGAAGCGAACGAAACTTAGATGGAAAAGGTAACTGTCGCACTGATTATTGAGGGGTTTGGTGCTGATGCGCTCGCCTCTATTGACTCCATCCTGAACTCATCCGATGCAAATCTCATGGTCTTAATCAATGGAAAACAAGAGAACATTGAAATCCCAAGTAATCCGCGAATCGAAGTCATCGAGGTAAAGCAGAAGCTTGGCTGGGGAAATGCCATCAACCATCTCCTATCTGAGATCACAACCAAATTCGTAGTGATCATGGATCCCTCGACCACATTCAAAGGAGATGCGATCACACCCGCGGTTAAGAAAACCAACGAAGGTTTTGTAGCGGTGGGATGGCGCGGTGGCTTGGTCAACGTGGAAGATGAGTGGCGCACTGTTGAAGATAAGGAGGATGGAGAAGTTGATGTTCTCTTCTCTTATTTCATGCTGGTTGATCGCGAGTTTGCCGCAAAGGTCGGGGCGAATCCGAGTGCTAAGTACTATCGCAATGCCGATCTCGAATTCTCACTCGCCATCCGCGAAGCAGGCGGCAAGCTCTATCAGTTAGACCTTCCGTTGGAACAAGGTCGCCATCATGGTTATCACGACGTTGATCCTGCTTATCGCGAGAAGCATTCCAAAGAGAACTACAACCGTATCTTGCGAAGATTTCGTGGCAAGAGCGACATACTTTCGCCCCGTCGTTAGCCTTCTGCCGTGAGCGTCAATCTCTCCAGTCACACCACCTTCAAAGTGGGTGGCCCGGCATCTGAATTCTTTATCGCCACAGATGAGAACGAGGCGATCAGATTAGTATCTGAAGCAGATCAAAAAAGTATTCCGGTTCTAATTCTCGGCGGCGGATCAAACATACTCGTCGCAGATTCTGGATTCTCTGGGCGAGTAATCAAGATGGCGATGACTGGAGATTCTCGATCTGTCGATAGTTGTAGTGGCGCAATGATCACTATTGGTGCCGGTCGCGACTGGGATGAGTTTGTCAAAGAGTGCGTTGATAAAGGTTTTGTCGGTCTCGAATCACTGAGCGGAATCCCTGGAACTATCGGTGCCGCGCCGATTCAAAACATCGGCGCCTATGGCCATGACCTCAGTGAGGTCGTAGCACGAGTGCGAACCTTTGATCGCATTGCGAAGGAAGTCGTCACCTTTACACAATCCGAGTGTGGTTTCACGTATCGAAGTTCGAGGTTCAAGGAAAATCCTGATCGCTACCTTATTCTTGATGTTACCTTCCAAATGAAAGAAGGCGAGTTTTCTCTTCCTATTCTTTATCCCGAACTCGCCGAAGCGCTCGATCTGCAAGAGGAAGAGAGCGCAACCTTAAATAAAGTGCGAGAAGCAGTTATTGCCATCAGGGCGAAAAAAGGAATGGTCCTTGACTCAAATGATCCAGATACCAACTCCGCCGGTTCTTTCTTCACTAATCCTGTAGTTGACCCAAAAAAAGTTCCCGATGGAGCAACCTCATGGCCATCAGATAATGGTCGAGTCAAGATCTCGGCTGCCTGGTTGATGGAGAATGCTGGGATCAGTAAAGGAATGAAGTTGGCTGGCGCTTCGATTTCCTCAAAACATGTCTTAGCTCTGACTAATCCAGGTAATGCAAGCGCAAGTGAGATTAAAGCTCTTGCCGATTACTGTCAGATAAAGGTCCGCGAGAGGTTTGGAATTGAGTTGGAACGAGAAGTTCGATTATTTGGCTTTGCTCAGTAGATTCTTGATTCGCGTAACACCTTCGACAATATCTTCATCTGAGGTTGCATAAGAGAGCCGGAGATAACCAGAGGGTCCGAAAGCCTCACCAGGAACCACTGCTACCTCTACCTTCTCCAATATGAGCGCAGCAAGCTCAGCACTGCTCGTCGGGCGAGCACCGTCAATCTCCTTGCCAAGAAGACCCTTAATAGATGGATAAACATAGAAAGCACCTTTCGGCATAGGACATTGGACGCCAGGGATCTCATTGAGCATGGCGACAATCAGCTTTCTTCGTCGATTGAATGCAGAGAGCATCTCTTTGACTGCATCGAGATTGCCATCGAGTGCAGCAATAGCGGCGCGCTGAGAGACATTAGCGACGTTCGAGGTGAGATGAGATTGATGGTTAGTCGCTGCTTTGATGACATCTTTCGGACCAATCATCCAACCCACGCGCCATCCAGTCATCGCATAGGTCTTTGCAACGCCATTGAGGATGATCGTTCGATCGGCGATAGCGGGGTGAACTACTGGAATAGATGGTGCGGTAGCACCGTCATAGAGGAGGTGTTCGTAAATCTCATCGGTGATAATCCATAGCCCTTTTGCGTCAGCCCACTCGGCAATCGCTTTCACTTCTTCGGGGGAGTAGACCGAACCTGTCGGATTAGATGGTGAACAGAAGAGCAAAACTTTCGTCTTTGGCGTGAGCGCTCGCTCTAACTGATCAACAGTGACGAGATATTCCTGACTCTCATCAGCAAATACTTCGACGGGGACACCGCCTGCCAATTTGATGCACTCGGGATAACTTGTCCAATACGGTGCCGGGAGCAGTACTTCATCACCTGGATCAAGAATCGCTGCGAATGATTGATAGACCGACTGCTTTCCACCATTTGTGACTAGGACTTGGTCAGCGGTGATCTCATAACCCGAATCCCGCTTTGTCTTTCGAACGATTGCTTCACGTAATTCAGGTAGACCCGGTGTTGGTGTGTAGCGGTGATTTGCGACGACCTTTGCTGCGTTAACTGCCGCATCAACGATGTATCCAGGAGTTGGAAAATCTGGCTCACCTGCACCGAAGCCAATGACAGGGCGACCTGCTGCCTTGAGCGCTTTTGCTTTCGCATCCACGGCCAGAGTCGCAGACTCTGCAATTGCAGCGATCCGTTTCGAAACACGGCCTTGGCCACGTTGCGAGTGATTGGCTCTGGTCATACCCGTACTCTGCCAAAGGGCTCATCGCGGGGGCGAATCGAATCTCGATAAGTGGCGATATCTGATTGAGGAGAGCCACGAGATCTCATTTCATAGGTGAATTTCATGCGTGAATTGGACGGGTTAGACCCAAGGGCCTCGGGTGACCTACACTTCCGCGCCTGGCGTTTGGTTAGTCGTTAAAAAATCAACGATTATGAAAAGGTCATGCTTTTGCATGCCCGAACAAAAGCCACGAAGGGCAGTAGCTCAACTGGCCAGAGTTCCGGTCTCCAAAACCGGCGGTTGGGGGTTCAAGTCCCTCCTGCCCTGCTAGTTGATCGGATCAACAGTAGTAAGAGAAGAAGATGAATGAGGAAGAAGGGAAGGTGAAGCGATGACTGAAGAGATCTCGCATGAAGAGAAGAATTTCTTTGCGCGCATTCCGACCTTCTATCGCCAAGTTATCTCAGAGCTTCGTCGTGTGGTTTGGCCGACGCGAAAACAAGTTTCCACGTACACCACAGTCGTGATGGTCTTTGTGACTTTCATGATTGCAATCATCTCGGTCTTCGATCTTGGACTCACCAAGGTCATTTTCTGGATCTTTGAAGGATAAGCGATGAGCGAATTCGAAGACCAACTCGCACAAGCATCGACTGAAGAGGCAACGAGCGCTGTCGATATTCTCGATGACGAAATTGAAGCAGTCGAAGAGATTGACCCTGAGTTAGCCGCGTTCCGCGAGAAGCTTTCATCGATGCCAGGTGAATGGTTCGTCGTTCACTCCTATGCAGGATTCGAAAAGCGAGTGAAGACAAATCTTCAGCACCGCATCACCTCGATGAATATGGAGGATTACATCTTCCAGATCGAAGTTCCTGAAGAAGAAGTGATGGAAGTTAAGAACGGGCAGCGCAAACAGGTCAAACGAAATATCTATCCTGGCTACGTCTTGGTTCGTATGGATCTCACCGATGAATCATGGTCATGTGTCCGTAATACTCCTGGCGTCACAGGTTTCGTTGGAAACTCGCATCATCCAAGCCCACTTCCTCTTGATGAAGTAGAAAAGATGATTGCACCGAAGGAATTGAAGAAGTCGGTCAAGCCAGATGTGAAACTTGTCGATTTCAGCATCGGAGAATCGGTCACTGTTATGGATGGACCATTTGCCACACTCCCTGCAACGATCAGCGAGATCATGCCGGAGCAGGCGAAACTCAAAGTATTGGTATCAATCTTCGGTCGCGAGACCCCTGTGGAGCTCTCGTTCCACCAGGTTCAGAAGATCTAGCCCAAACTCAAGAATTCAGGCGAAGGAAAAGGGGAGAAGAGATGGCAAAGAAGAAGGTACAGGCGCTGATCAAGCTTCAGATTCAGGCTGGGGCAGCGACTCCTGCGCCACCAGTTGGTCCGGCTCTCGGTCAACATGGCGTCAACATCATGGACTTCGTCAAGGCTTACAACGCTGCGACTGAAAGTCAAAAGGGTCAGATCATCCCGGTTGAGATCACTGTCTTTGAAGATCGCTCATTCACCTTCATCACCAAGACACCACCAGCATCGAGATTGATTCTCAAGGCTGCGGGAATCGAGAAGGGTTCGGCTGTTCCTCATAAGGATAAGGTCGCGACCATCTCGAAGGCACAGGTTGAAGAAATTGCCAAAGTGAAGATGGCAGATCTCAACGCCAATGATCTCGAGGCTGCAAGCAAGATCATCGCAGGAACCGCTAGGTCGATGGGTGTGATCGTTCAGTAACTTTCAAAAACAACTTAATCGAAAACAACTTAATACGGAAACCGAACGTGGGAGGAGAGCGCATCTCCGTTTCACCACAACTCAACGGGCGTAAAAAACCCACGGTTTGATGGAAAGTCGAACCGGAATGGAGCAGAAATGAAGCGCAGCAAGAAGTACAAAGCAGCAGCCGAAAAGGTCAATGCTGCAGAGTTGTATCAACCATTGACCGGCATGAAGTTGGTCAAAGAGACTGTCACCGTCAAGTTCGATCCTTCAGTTGAGGTTGCCCTTGTCCTCGGTGTTGATCCGAAGAAGGCTGATCAAGCAGTGCGAAGCACAGTCAATCTTCCGCACGGAACTGGAAAGAGCGCACGCGTTCTTGTCTTTGCAACTGCAGAGCGCGCAGAAGAGGCTCGCGCAGCAGGTGCCGATATCGTCGGTGGCGATGAGTTGATTGATGAAGTTTCGAAGGGACGTCTTGACTACGACGCTGTCGTATCGACTCCTGAATTGATGGGTAAGGTCGGTCGACTTGGAAAGGTTCTTGGTCCACGCGGTCTCATGCCAAATCCAAAGACTGGAACAGTGACCACAGATGTCGCAAAAGCAGTGACTGATATCAAGGGTGGAAAGATCGAGTTTCGTATCGATAAGAACTCAAACCTTCACTTCCTTATCGGAAAGGCATCCTTCAGCGCAGAAGCGCTCGCTGATAACTACGCGGCAGCGATCGACGAAGTGATGCGCTCAAAGCCAGCATCTTCCAAGGGTCGTTACATCAAGAAGGCAGTTGTCTCCACGACGATGGGACCAGGCGTGCCACTTGATCCGAACTTCGCTCGCGAAGGCGCTGCACCGATTCAGTAGTAGACCCAGATGGCAACTTGGG
>RGOY01000006.1 GCA_010028225.1 Actinomycetota bacterium | reverse complement strand
CGGGCGATGACTTATACCGCTCTGACAATCTCTGCAATTGTTCTCACCGTGCTCATCGATTTAAGAATTTTGAAGACACGGCTTCTGACCCGCAAAGTTTTCTGGACTTCTTACGCGATTATTCTTTTCTTTCAACTGATCACCAACTGGTGGCTAACATCAAATCAAATCGTCAGTTATAGCGAAGATTTCATCCTCGGAGCTCGTATTGCTGCCGCTCCTATTGAAGATCTCGGATTTGGTTTCGCTCTCGTGACAAATGTAATGGCGCTCTGGGTTTATTGGGGGCGTCGCGGCCTTTTGCGCTAGCAGGAGCCCAGCCCTCGTCGTACAAATCAGGATCTTGACTTCGAAGCCTGACGCATCTGCCACCACGCCGGGAGCGCTACTTTCAATCGTCGATAAGTCGAGGTCTTGGCTCGCTTGGTAAATACCTGATAATCGATCTTCTCCACCTCATCCACAATCCCACAATAGAGTTCACTCGCGGCTCTAATACAGCCATGAGATTCGGGAGATAGGTTCTTAATAGTTATCTCTGCCTCACGTTGAAGTTCTCGGACACGATTGATTTGGAAAGCGAGCGCTGCCTTCAGGTCGCTATTTACTCGCTGAGTTTTCAGCCGTTCCTTATCGATATTGAATTGCTGTAACTCATCAAGCGGTAGATAAATCCGGCCGCGTTCGAGATCCTCACCAACATCACGGATGAAGTTTGCAAGCTGGAAGGCAATTCCCAATTTCTTCGCCCCGAGCAAAGTCTCTTCGAAGAGATGGGGCTCAGTTACGCCAAGAATATGGACCATTTCAAGCCCTATCACCGCCGCAGAACCGTAGACATATTCTGAGAGCGCCTCATAACTCTGGTATTCAGAGATCGTCAGATCCATTGCCATTGAGTGGAGGAATGCTTTGAAATAGTGGTGAGGTATCTGCCACCTCTTGATGGTGTCAATCAAGGCCATTCCAATGGCATCGCTCGAACGCCCTGCCTCTATGTCATTGAGAATTCCAGCGCTCCAGGTGGTTAACCACTGGCGTTTCTCCTCAGGAGTGAGCGTGGATGAAAGGTCATCAACAATCTCGTCGGCATAGCGAGCAAATCCGTAGAGCGCATGCACATAGGGTCGTTTGGCAAGTGGCAGGAGACGGGTGGCTAAGAAATAAGTCTTGCCATGCTCGGCATTGAGCCGTCTACATTCGAGGTAAGAGCTTCGAAGTTCGCCATCAGTGATTCCTGCTGCGTCGAGTTCGGCGCTCATCAGATGATCCGTTCGGCGGCCAATTTCCCTGAGATGAGGACCATCGGCACGCCAACGCCAGGTTGTGTCCCAGAGCCGGTGAAAACGACGTTATCGAAACCACGTGCCAGATTTCGGGGTCTAAATGGTCCAGTCTGAAAGAAAGTGTGTGCACTTGCGAAGGGTGCGCCACGTTCCATCCCCATCGCTTCCCACTCCATCGGTGTTGTCACTTCTTCAACTTCAATCGCTGATTCAAAACCCGGATAGCCACGAGCTTCAATCGTTCGAAGTATCTGATCGCGATAACGCTTCTTTTCGACTTTCCAATCAATATTGGCATCTAAGTTGGGAGTGGGAAAGAGAATGTAATAAGAGTGTTTGCCAGGTGGCGCAAGGTCTGGATCATCGTGCGAGGGGACAGTAACAAGGAAGCTTGGATCACTCATGAGGGATTGTTTATCAATCAATTCTTCGAAGACGCCATCCCATGAGTTTCCAAAGTGAATGTTGTGGTGAGCCGCCCCTTCATATCTCTTGCTGGATCCGACAAGTAATGTCACCGCTGAAGGCGAGTATCGAAGCCGCTTGACCCGCGCCGGAGTTTTTCCAAGAAGATCTCGCCAAGCGACAGGCAGATCAGGGTTGAGTACGAGAACGTCACAGGGATAACGCTCGCCTGATTCGGTAATTGCAGCCGTTGCTCTACCGTTTTGTCGCTCAATCCGAGTGACTTTGCTGGAGTACTTGATAGTGACGCCATGCTTCGCTGCTGCCGCCGCAAGCGCTCGTGGGAGAGCGTGCATTCCACCTTTCGGGAAGAAAACTCCTGCAACTGAATCCATATATGCGATGACAGCGTAGATGGCGAGCGCTTGTTGCGGGCTCACTCCGGCATACATTGCTTGGAATGAATAGACACGTTGCGTTCTGGGATCTTTGAGAAACTGAGCGACCTTCGGTGCAAGTCTTCTAAATCCACCAATCGCAATCAACTTTGCGAGATTCGGCGTGAGAAGATCGAAGGGGGTATCGATATTTCTGTCGATAAAGTCATTCATC
Organism: Actinomycetota bacterium; assembly: GCA_010028225.1. Lineage (GTDB taxonomy): Bacteria > Actinomycetota > Actinomycetes > Nanopelagicales > Nanopelagicaceae > SYAN01. The sequence goes on along the minus strand of RGOY01000006.1, from coordinate 20,641 downwards.
TCATACTTGTAGAGCTTGGTAACGAAGTCAACGTACTTGCGATAACCGATAGCTTCACTTGCGCCAATGACTCTGGCGATTTCATCTTCCATCTGTTTAGTGTCAGCATGAACATCAAGCGTTGAACCATCTGCATAAAAAGCGCGATAGAGCGGAGAGACTGGCATCAGCTCTAGCCAATCTTTCGTTGTCTCACCAACCGAGTTGAAAGCATCTTCAATCAAGTCAGGCATGGTCAGGACTGTCGGGCCTGTATCGAAGCGATATCCATCTCGTTGCAGGAGTCCATTTCTCCCACCGGGGACTTCTTCTCGCTCGAGGAGTGTGACCTCTCTTCCAGCACCTGCGAGTCGAAGTGCTGCACTCAATCCAGCAAGACCTGCGCCAACCACTACTACTTTCTCGGTCGGACCTTTTACTTTGCGAATCTTTTTCGATGCAGCGTTCCGCGTTCGTGTTCGAGGAGTTCCGGTGTTACTCAAAGTTCCCCCTCTTATCCATCGTTCTTCATCGTTACCGCTCGCCGCACATCGCTAGCGATAGCTACCGATATCCGCCTCAACAAGATCTCAAGTAATCCTTTAACTGCGCCTAACGAGTGCAAGGTGCGCCATCAATTCAAGAAGCGGCTTTGCTTCAGCCGCGATTAACGGTGAAGAGAGCGCATCATGGGCACTTTCTGCTCGTGCGCTAATCATCTCCTCGACTTTGGCTAGCGCGCCACTTGAAGTTATCACTTCACGAAGTCGTGTGACCTGATTCGCATCAAGAGTGGGATTACCAAGGTTTTCTAGTTCTCTGCGCCCGGACTCATTTGAACCTTGATGAGCGAGGGCGATGAGTACGGTTCGCTTGCCCTCCCTGAGATCATCGCCGGCAGGCTTGCCTGTTTCCGTTGGATCGCCGAAAACCCCAAGGATGTCATCTCGAAGCTGGAATGCCTCACCGATAGGAATTCCATAGTGAGAGAGAGCAGTGAGTAGTTGATCGCTGCCACCAGAAAGCCTTGCGCCAAAATGAAGCGGTCGCTCAATGGAGTACTTTCCGGACTTATAGCTTGCGACCCGCAGCGAGCGATCTGGATCCGTTGTAGCGAGGGATTGTTCGTGTACATCCAAAAACTGTCCCGCCATCAACTCCACTCGAAGTTCGTCGAAAATCGGAAGAACTCCTAGTAGTCGCTCGTGAGCAAGTCCGGATTGATGAAGTATCTGATCAGACCAGATCAATGCCAAGTCACCGAGGAGTATGGCGGTAGCTACACCGTATCCACCACTATCTCCGGAGAGTGAGTTACTTCGATGAAGGGATTCAAAATGGCGATGAACTGAGGGGCGTCCACGACGGGTATCAGATCCGTCCATCACGTCATCGTGAATGAGGGCGCATGCGTGAAGAAGTTCAAGGCTTGAACTTGCCTTTACTATCGCATCGTCAACATCTGCTCCATTGACCGTGATAGCTCCGATGCAACTAAGGAGCGGGCGAAAACGTTTTCCACCATCAAGGAGGAATGTGTTCATCTCTTGCGCCACGGAGGTGAGTTCTGGCCCGATTGAGTTGAGGTAACGAGATGACTCTCCAAGGAATGTGGCGAGTGTTGAATCAATTCGTTCTCGAAGGCGCGCAAGTATCAGCGATGCTTGCGATTCGGACATGCGGGTAACGGTACCCTCACCAACTATGGAATTGCGCCTGCTTCCCGAGGGAAAACCTGCATTCTCGGTCGAGTTCTTCCCGCCGAAGGATGAAGCGGGGGAAGAGCGACTCTGGAACTCGCTAAGTACCCTCCACTCTGCCTCACCCGACTTTGTCAGCGTTACCTACGGAGCTGGTGGGAGCACAAGGGACCGAACTATCCGTGTCACTGCGGAGATCACATCGCGAACCAAGATTGTGACGGTCGCTCATCTGACATGTGTTGGGTCGACCTCACGTGAAATCGATGAGGTGCTCGAGCAATATAGAAGTGCTGGAATATCAACAATCCTGGCTTTGCGTGGTGATCCGACCGGAGGACCTCGGGCACAGTGGGTCAGCACGCCGGGAGGGTTCGATCATGCTGATCAACTAGTGGCGAGGGCAGTCGAACAGGGATTCACGGTCGGTGTCGCAGCCTTTCCTGATGGACATCCAGCTTCGCACGGAGATTTTAATAAAGATGTTGAGGTGCTTGAAAAGAAATCAAAACTCGGTGCACAGTTCGCGACCACTCAGTTCTTCTTTGACGTGGATCGATATCTGCGACTTCGGGATCGACTTGTTGAACTCGAAATCTCGATGCCCCTTATTGCTGGAATATTGCCAATAACCAACTTCAAACAACTCGTGAGAATGGCAGAGCTCAGTGGAACAGAGCTGCCTTCGAAAGTCGTTGAGAGAATTTCGCAGGTGCAAGATGACTCGGCTGCAGTGCGTGAGCGAGGGATAGAAATCGCAGTCGACCTAGGTCAGCGGTTGATCAGTGAAGGTGTACCTGGTCTTCACTTCTATACGATGAACTCAGCATCAGCGACTATGGAGATCGTCTCGAGACTAGGGCTTCGTTAGTGAGGCGCGACGAATTCTTCGCTGAGTGGAGCGCGCTACATGGTGGTGCAAAAATAGAGGGGATCGTTCGAGGCTGGCTCACCATCTCCTTTCACCTTGCAAAGTCGCTGCAGGCGATAAGAATTTCTCCGAATACATTGACCTCTACGGGAGTTCTTCTTGCACTAGCGCTCTATTTCGTTGTCGATCGCTTCGATGTAGCACAACCTTTCTACCTACTTCTAGCGCTAACCCTCTTAGCTCTATCCCTGGCTGCCGATGGAGTTGATGGGTCGCTTGCAATCATCGCTCGAAAAGGCTCACATTTTGGCGCGGCATGGGATGCGATAGCTGACCGAATCTCTGAATCACTCTGGGCACTTGTCTTCATCGCACTCGGCGCTGATTTTCGTATTGTGCTCAGCGCCTGGCTTATCGCCTCGATTCAGGAGTACGTCAGGGCACGAAGTGCGGGTCTTGGATTGAAGGAGATCGGCATCGTAACTATCTGTGAGCGACCGGTTCGAGCTTCGATCCTCGCAGTTGCCATCGTCGCTCAATTACTTCTCGTGCTTTCCAAAGAAGATTTTGAAATCCCCAGCGCTCCAATCAGCAATACATTTGCTTCGCTTTGGCTTGTGATGCAACTGATTTCTCTGACGATGTTATGGCGTAGGACCACCGCATCACTGAAGTCATCGAACTGAGGTTAATCTTTGCTCATGTCATCGATCGAAATCAGGACTCTTACATCTATTCCTGATCAACGTGACGCGATAGCGATTTTCGATGCGACCTGGCCAATAGAGGGCGGCGGAACTGAGATCACTCCAAATTTCATGCAGGCTTTGGTTCATAACCAGTGCTATCTCGGTGGCGCATTCATCCAAGGGAAAATGGTGGGAGCAGCCTTCGGTTTTATCGGAATGGAAGGCGGATTTCACCTTCATTCACATATGGCAGCCGTTCTCCCTGGGCATCGTGATCTCAATATCGGAACAGATTTGAAGTTGCACCAATATCAATGGGCGCTTGAGAAAAAGTTGCCCTTCATCACCTGGACATTTGATCCGCTGGTCAAGCGGAATGCCAAACTCAATCTTTTGAAGCTGGGTGTTGAGATTACTGACTATTTTCCTGATTTCTACGGCGAGATGATTGATAGTCACAATGCAGGAGATCGATCAGATCGCCTGATGGCCAAGTGGAGTGTCACGGAGAAGGGACCGCAACCACGAAAATCCATTACCGAAATCAAGCCAGGCGAGATCTCGATTTCCATTCCGGAGGATATTGTTGAAATTCGCCAGCAAGATATTGAAAAGAATCTTGAGATCAGAATGGATGTCCGAAAGAAATTTCTTGCCTCATTCGACGAGGGATTTCGAGTCGTTGGGTTTTCCGATAGTGCGGGATATATCCTGGGAAAACCTACGGCTAGCGAGGGAGTGAGAGAGTGAGAATTCGAAGTGTTGACTTTCGCATCATTGACCTACCCCTAGTCAGACCGTTTAGGACCTCATTTGGAACACAGGTTGATCGACGCATCTTGGTTGCAGCGGTTAACACGGAGGACGGGTTTACTGGGTGGAGTGAATGTGTTGCTATGACAGAGCCGCTCTATTCGAGTGAATATCTCTTCGAGTGCTTTGACATCATCAAGCGATTCTTTCTACCAGCGCTCTTTTCTCAGGGTGATTTTCGAGCCGAGCAAATCCCTTTAATCCTTGCTCCATTTTTAGGTCATCCCATGGCAAAAGCTACGATCGAGACCGCTTGCCTTGATGCTGAACTTCGACGTGAGAGAAAGTCCTTGGCTTCATTCTTAGGTGCTGTGAAGTCGAAGGTTGAATGTGGCGTTTCGGTCGGCATCGCATCGTCGATTCCAGCACTTGTCGATGAAGTGACGGGCTATGTCCAAGAGGGATATAGGCGAATCAAGTTGAAAATTGAACCTGGGTGGGATCTCGAGCCTGTAGCGAAAATTCGCGAGCTATTTCCTGAGATTCCATTACAGGTGGATGCAAACCAGGCTTATAAGAGAAGTGATGGCAAGCACTTGGCTCAACTCGATCAGTTCAACTTGCTACTGATCGAACAGCCACTTGATGAGCATGACATTCTGGGACATGCACAGTTAGCAGAGATGACGAAGACCCCGATTTGTCTTGATGAATCAATCATCTCGCTTCAATCGGCTCAGGATGCGATAGCGATGGGAGCGACTTCTGTCATCAATATAAAACCGGGACGAGCTGGCGGATATCTCGAATCGAAACGAATCCATGACTACTGCCAGGAAGTCTCGATCCCAGTCTGGTGTGGTGGAATGCTTGAAACTGGGATTGGTCGTGCAGCGAATGTTGCCTTGGCGGCTCTTCCGGGATTCACGCTTCCTGGTGATACATCAGCCTCCTCTCGCTACTACAAGAGGGATGTCACCACTCCGTTTGAAATGAAGGATGGATATCTGGATGTGCCAACAGGGGAGGGCATTGGCGTTCTGCCTGATCTCGAATTCTTAGAATCGATTACCAGTGAACGAGAGACGATCAAAGCTCTCTAGGAATTAACGGAGTGCGAGATTGCATCGGCGACAATCTCGCCGCTGAGTCCAACAAGAGGCAAACCACCGCCAGGGTGAGCGGAGCCACCGACGTTATAGAGACCTTTAAGTCGTGAGACATTTGGAGCTCTGCGAAATGCTGCTCGCATCCCGTTGCTTGAGGGTCCATAGATGGATCCACCAAGACTTGCATATTCGCTCTCTATCGTTGCAGGAGTGCGAAATTCCTTGACTTGGATCCGTCCCCGAAGCCCTTTACCTGATTCGCCCATTTTCTTGGCAAGGAGATCAATCATTGACTCGCCGTAGCTGGATACAACTTCTGGATTGCTCCAATCGAAACCATCGAGGGGTTGATGGCGCGGGGCATTTATCAAGATGAAGAGGCTCTCTGCATCTTGATGGGGAAGCATTGAAGGATCTTGAGGTGAACAGATGTAGAAAGTGGGATCGGCAACTGGCTCTTGCTTCCTGAAAATAGAATTGAATTCCTCTGCGTAATCCTCAGGAAAATAGACGGTGTGATGATGAGGGAAGAGTCTTTCTGATGCTGGTTTCAGCCCCAAGAGAATTGAGAATCCTGAGAGCGAGGCAGTCGTGCGGTTGATCCTGGCTCGCTCCTTCTTCACCCGTGATGAAGTAAGAAGTGAATTGTAGAGAAGATAAGAGTCCGCATTAGATACAACGACATCGAAGGTGATTGACCTTCCGTCTTCAGTGCAGAGGCCAGAGACTTTTTCTCCCTCGATATTTATTGACGTCACCTCGCTCTCGAGATGAAAGGTGACGCCTAGTTCGAGGGCTCGCTGGTAGACCATCTCAGAGAGTCGGCCAATTCCTCCTTGAATATGCCATGCACCAAATGCCTCTTCGACAAATGCGATTGTGAGAAGTACGGCGGGAACCTTTCGTGGATCAGATCCGGTATAGGTCGCATAGCGATCAATGATCTGTCGAAGATGTGGATCTTGGAGTTGCTTTCTTGTGAAGTCATGAAGATTTGCAAAAGGGGCAATTGTTGCGAGATCTCGCAAGATTCCTTTTCGCTTGGCCAACTCGCTTGGCTTCGGCAACGCTCGCTCAACGAAGTCGTGCCTCGATGCTTGCCACATTCGCTCTGCTCGCTCCATCAATGATCGCCATTGGTCAGATGCATCATCGCCAAAACTTGAGCGAATAGAATCGAGAACCTTGTGGCGCGATAAGTTGGGGAATAGAACCTTCTTGCCATCTGCGAAGTGATAAGCAAATGCAGGGTCTACCTCATGAAGTGATAGGTCGATCGGTCTACCTGTTTTCATGAAGAAATCTCGATAAACAGCGGGAAGGGTCAGGAGAGATGGCCCGGTATCGAAACCATAGCCGTCGATCCATTTGGTCTGGCACTTACCACCTACACGATCGCTTCGTTCAAAAACTTCTACCTGATGCCCTCGCTTTGCAAGGCGCGCGGCAGCCGACATGCCACCGAGCCCGGCACCAATCACGGCAATGCGAAGAGATTGAGCATCTTTGCGCTGGTGGCTCATGCTGGTATCACTCGACCGCGCCATGAGAGCTCACCGCTTCGTTTCTTGGAGAACGAAACTGCCACGATATAAATCAATATTGCAACGCTGATGGGATGAAGGAGAAATCCTTGCCAGAAAGATCTAGTGCGAAGAGCTGCTAGAAGACGACTGAGAGAGACCGCAAAAAAAGCCAGCCAACCCCAAGCAGAACCCAAGAGCCCAAGGATTAGGGGGAGCCAAGACGTTGCCAGAAGAAGTAATGCCGTAGCTATCGCTCCCGAAAGCGATCCAAATGCTTTCCAGAGTGACTTGCTGTAACCCGCGATAACCTCAGATGCACTCTGATACATGCGACAAGAAGCAAGATCACTGGCATCGATTACTGATCCTTTTATCTTATTGCGCCAGAGTAACCGAACCATCTCGACATCTTCGAGGACTTCGCCTTTGACTCCCTCAAATCCCCCGATCTCTGTAAGAGCTTTTCGTTCAGCGATGAAGAACTGACCATTACCGACAGCCATTGACGGTACTTGTCGCCAAGCAGCAAATCGAAGTGGAACAGATGCAAACCAGGACCATTGCAAAAGTGGTTGGACCATCCTCTCAATAAACGTCAGGGCTATCTGTCGCGGATATGGGCAGATAAATCTCCACCCACGGGCTTGCATGAGAAGAACAGCCCGTTTAATTCCATCCGGCTCGAGTCGAACATCGGCATCAATGAAGACCAGAATCTCATTGCTCGAAGCCTCGAAAAGTTGTTGCATCGCATGAGGTTTTCCTAACCAACCCTCTCTTACGGGTCTTCCTTCGATGACGCGAAGATAAGAGCGATTAGCATCTTTCAAACGCAGGGAAGTCTCATCTTCTGATTGATCATCAAGTGCTATCACTTCAATCGACTCGATTCCTTCAACACTATCTAGTGCGTGCAGGAGTTCTTCTACATTTGCAGCCTCATTACGCATCGGGATGAGAAGTGAAATGGAGTTGTGAGCCGTTTTCGTCTCTGCTGAATCCTTAGTTATCTCAGTCGACCAGAGTGTGAGCGAATTGAGCAAGGTAAAGCCGAGGATGACGAGTGAGAGTACGAGCGGGATGAGCTCGATGAGGCTCATATATCCCTTCTGCCAAGTCGTTGTGCGATGAAGTAGGGCGCTAGATAAATTGAGAAGAGCGTCCCGACGGAGATTCCAATTGCGGGATATCCAAAGAAGAAGATATTTCCAATCACGCCACCAAAGACAGTCCAGACCAAGAAGAAGTCGGGGATCGCACTTGAAAGTCCGCGCTTCATCCGTTCACGCGGAAGCGAGCTATGCAAAATTGCCATCAGACCCATTCCGCTTAAAAGCCAGCCGAAGGCATTTGATAGCGGAATCATCGGTTGAAAGGGAACCGTTGCTCCGTCTATCGTCCAAGTCCATCGCCCTGCTATCACCATCTGAGGGTCGAGAAAGAAATCCCAGATCATCAACCCAAGTCCGCCATAGAGAAAAACCCATCTCGGTGCAACTCTGCGCGCAACAATCAGGATTGGATAAGACATCATCACCCATGCGAAGGGCACGACGAGCGGGATATCAAAAACTTGGTAGGCGAGTGAGGCGTCGTATTCGTATACGCCAAAGGGCCAACCAGTCCGATGACCGATCTGCTCGACGAGAAATGAATAACTCCAAGTGATTGCAAGGAAGCGCAAGGCAAACTTCAATCCGTAGCTATAGAGCGCGTGTAACAACATCGCGCCAGCAGACCAATAGACAATCGCTAGCGTGACGATTCGAAGAGTTTCCCCGTCAAGTAATGGATAGGAGACTTGCAAGAAGAGCGCGATAGTAAAGACGAAGTAAAGCGAGAATGCCTCACGAAGTGAGAAAGTCTGTCGAACCTTGCGGCGGGGAATGTACTGCCGAATCGACATGAGGAGATTGTAACTTTCTACCAATCTCCAGACTCTTCGAGAACTGCAAAGCGAGCGAACATCTCCTCCGAATACCATCGGATTTGGCGCGTAGCTTCAATGGCGCGTTGATGTGCCGGAGTGCGATAGGCAAAATCCCTGATCGCGCTGGCTGACTCCCAGAGAGAGAAAGTCCCCTGTAGACCAATCGGAGCTTCTCCGATTCCAATTGCCTTGATCAATCCAGGGCTTGAATGAAGACTCTCATTGACGGGAGGCACAGCGCGCCAAAATTTCACGTTGTCATGCCATTTGATCCGAGCTCGAGTGATTGCGGCGACTGGTCCATCCCATGACTTCATCTCGCTCTCCTGCCTGGGGGAGAGCAGATTCGCAAACGGTAACTTTCGCGACCACGAGCCATGAACCGAGATCGGAGCAAGGCGAAACACTTTCACCGCTCTGGCACGAGAGGTCCAATGTTGCATTGAGGGAAAAGTTTCACCAACCATCAACGCTCCCCATCGAAATGGGTCGGCATCCTTCACCGTAAATGTCTCGCCAGTTCCAGTTCCTAGTAGTTTCCAAAAATCTAGATTCGCTCTCTTCATTAACCGTCGATCAAGGGCCATCCGAGAAATTGCCCACGGAATACTGCTCCCGCTTATTCGATAGAAGACGAGTTGGATCTCTTTCATCGGCGACCACTCGTAATCAGGATCTCCGACACGACTTCTGGAACGCTATCCCACATTGGCGCATGCCCCGTTGCCGGCAAAATAACCCAGCGGGCATGCGAGGGGACTAGAGATCTCTCTTGACAAGTAGTTGCTGGCAAAGTGTTATCACTATCGCCGAATACGACAGTGACAGGAACACGGGATGAGATCTCGCTTTCGAATCGTTTCATCAACATCGCATCAAAGGCTGGGTAATAGCCAGTTGATTCAGACATTGCCTTGACGGCATCAATACACAACAGATAAGGGAATTGCTTCCATCGTGGACTGACTGTGGCAAAGCCGAGAGAACGAGCCCAGTCAAAATGGAGAAAGAGCGGAGTAAGCGGCTTCGTTGCTTTAGCGAACATTCGAAGAAATGCTGTTGCCGGATATCTACGTTGGAATGGGTTGATCCATAGACCGGCAGGAGCCAGTGCAGTCACCGACTTGACTGGCTCTGAGAAATGAGCAGCCATTTCGAGAGTTATCCAGCCACCGAGTGAATTTCCAACGAGGTGATAGCCGGTCGAGAGGGAGTTCATTTCATCGTGAATTTGATGAGCTAATGAAATTGGGTCCATCGCAGTTCCCTTGTAGTAAGGCGTCCTGCCATGGCCCGGAAGATCAACGGTGATCACTCGAAAGTGTTTTCGCAATTCCGGAAGGAGCAGGCGCCATGCCGTGCTGGCCGAGCCCATGCCATGGACCAACAGAATGTCCTCGAAATCACCAGCTTTGCTTTTTGACGCTGGTTGTGGTGAGAAGACTTGGGTGACCAGTGACATTTAGATTGCCAGAGTCACACTTGAAACGAAAAACATATTCATGACACATGATTTATCGACCAGTAGAAGCACTTGTTGATGCGCCCTCATCTTCTAGTCCGCGCTGACTTTCATCCTCGTAGCTCCTGTCACAGCTTGCAATTCAGCAAATGACGTTGGAAAGACAGCATGTGGGTGACCAGCTGCAGCCCAAACTACGTCATAGTCATCGAGCGCTTCATCGATCACTATTCTCACTTGCGTTGTGAGGTTCTCACTCTGCCAGCCGATTGGCGCAACACCACCAACCGAGAATCCGCTGACTGATTTCACCCAATCGATATCTGCGCGAGAGAGCTTCTCCACCCCGAGCGCAGATGCAACCTTCTTCGTATCCACTCGATGTCGACCTGAGGTGATGATTAAAAGTGGCGCACCGTCTGGGAGTCGGAAGACAAGAGATGAGGCAATTTGGCCAACCCCTACGCCGAGTGCAGTCGCTGCTTCGGCAGCAGTTCTCGCGCTCTCATTCAAGACCTTGATTTCTCCAGGAAGCGAGTTTGCCGCAATTGCAGCTCGAACTCGTTGTACCGCTGCCTTGGAGAGAACTTCTTCCATAACGGCTCAGGTTATCCCTTTCGCGCCAGCATCTCCTGCATCTTTGCGATCTCATCATTTTGCGCGGTAAATATCGCTTCGCCCAATGACGAGAGCCGCTGTGAGTCTCCGACAAGAGCGACCATATCGATAGCCCCCTCGTGATGTTTGATCATCCCCGTTAAGAACAATCGGTCGAAAGTGCTCCCGATCGCCGCTTCCAATTCGCGCATCTCGCTGTCAGTGAGCATGCCATGCATATGAGCACCATGACTCGAAGGATTCTCCTCGATACCAAATTCTTGCAAGAGGGAGCGCATCTGACTGATCTCGGGACCTTGAGCGTTCTTGATCTGCTCTGCCAGTTGCAACACTTCATCATCATCACTTCTCGTCAGGGCAAGCCCTGACATTTCGATTGCTTGTTCGTGATGGGGAATCATCATGGTGAGAAAGTCGATCTCTGATGATGAAAGGGCCTTTGTGGAATCGCTATTACCAGAACTAGATGAACCAGAATCTTTCCCAATAACCAATGCGAATGCCGCTACCGAAAATACCGTAATGACGAGAGCAAAAATAGTGCGGATACGCTTCGATTGAGGTGAAGTCATGAGAAGCAGTCTATAAAGAAATCATGAAAGTCTCGAGGAGAGTGAAAAGAGCAACAGCAAAAAGCAGGAGAGCAAAAGACTTCTTCAGAATATCTGAGGAGACCTTTAGCCTTGCCGCCATAGAAGAGATCACAATCGCCATCGCTGCCATCAGTACCGGTAGATGCCAATCCACCTCGTTCCAGCTTTGAAATCGTGAGAGGAATGCGATGCTGGAGTTAAGGAAGATGATTAAAAGTGATGTACCTGAAGCTTTGGCAAGTGGAGTGTTGTAGAAAAGAACGAGGATGGGGATTGCGATGAATCCACCCCCGATCCCGAAAGTTCCCGTGATGGCCCCGATAGTCAGTGCAAGAAGTACAAGAATCGGCGTTGACATTCGTCTCTCAGGCCCAGGCTTGAAGGGCTTGAGCAGCATCGACCAGCCAGCGAAAACAAGAACAATGGCGAGGCCAGCCGTGATGGTCGAGTCGCTGAACTCTTTAGCCAGGCTCGAGAAGGTGACATTTGTGGCCAATCCAAGAGATGAAATCGTGATTGCTTCACGTACCAGCACCTCACCCTTTTTAAATCGCTCTCTTGCTCCGGCGAGAGCCGCAAGGCCAACTACGACCATGGCTGCAGTCGTTGCTTGTAGGGCAGTGAAGTCAAGGAGGTAGATCATGATGGGAAGAGCGAGCATCGCTCCGCCTGCGCCAACAAATCCCAGGACCAAGCCGATAAATAAACCGGCAATCAAGGCGATGACTATCTCCATGAGAAGGAACTATCTCACAACAAAACCCCAGGCTCTCTAGGAACCTGGGGTTTTGGATGAACTGATTGTGAGCGAATAGTTACATTTCAAAGAATGGTTCGGTTACCGATGGTCCGAAATCTGAGAGAAGTACAGAGAATTTAGCTGCCGGGACTTTCTTGAACTGGGCATAGCCAGTCATCGCATCTCGCTGTGCGAAGTGTGCAAGACCAGATGAGATGAAGAGGAGTGCGAAGAGCACTCGACCGATGACGAGAATGATTTCCATAGAACTCCTTCTAATCTTATGTCGATATCACTAGGTTTGAGGGAAGAAGTTGAATCTTAAACGAATATTGTTGAAAGTTCAACTAAAACACCCACCCGCGTGTCGGGGTGGGTGTTTTACAACCGCCTAGGGATTACGGAGTCCAGGTAATTCGTCCCTCTCCAGATGCCTTTGCGTAGCGGAGGTCTGTATCTGGTACCTCAGGAAGCCCCGACGCATTCTTCGGGAAACTGAGCAGATAGTCGTATAGAGCTTGCTCATAAGAGATTCCAAAACCCGTCTTGGTCAGTTTGGCCAACGTTGGATAGTTATCTCCTCCTTCCGCAGTGAAGCTATTCGTTACAACCGTGACGGAGGGTGCACCGGAAACAACAGCACCGGCAGTCACAATAGAGCGACCGTCGCTCAAAATGATTTCTTTGACGCGAGTTCCGGGAGTAGTAACCGTGCCGGCGTACGAATCACCCGTTGGATTAGAGACAACAATCGCGGTGCCGCTCCGCGAGCACGTCACTTTCAAACCTGACACTTGAAGAAATTGGCCACCGCCGGAAGTGCTGACTGCGCACGATCGCTCCATGATTTCCTTCAAGTCACCAGGAGAAACTGATGTGATGGCAACTAGACGATTGTCGAAAGGCAGAAGGTCAAAAGTATTGCCACGATTGATAGTGCCGACCGCCCCAGTGGTAGGTAGGGTCACGCCACCATTTTGACGAATACCGCCACCATTTTGGAGAGAGACCAAAGGTGCGGTGGTTGAAGGCGAAGGCAGGTCGAAAGCAGACGCTCTGGCCTTGTATGCGTGAACAAAAGCGTCGGCAATCAGATTGCCACCGTTGGTCTCCGCTGTCCGCACGCCTAGAGCTGATGCACTTCCTCGATCTGTCGCAAATACGATCTTGCTAGCAGCGATGGGTGTGGCGAAGCCTGCAAGACATGATCGGAGTGGTAACTCTACGTCCGTAACAATGCGAGCATCTGGCGTGACCGCATCAACAAGCCCAAGATCTTGTGAAACCATTGACAACGGGATAACACGACGTGGGTAGGAGAGTGTTTTGTTGTATCCGGTCATTTCACCTTTTGCCGAGAAATTGACATCAAATCGGCCCAGGTAGCTGTAGTTGCCTTTCGTTGTGATGAGAGCAACATCCTTGCCCGCAGCGTCTTTGATCAACTCAGGGTATTTCCCAACGGGCTTCGACTCCCCAGGAATCAATTGGGATGTCTCTGACAAGTCAGGATTAGTCAGGAGGTCATCACCACCGCCTGCGACTGCGACATCGACATTCTTAATCAGGGAGATTAGCTCTTTGTCATATGCGATGCCCTGGAGATGGCTGATCAAGATGATCTTGTTGATTCCTCGAGCCGTCATCGCATCTACATCTTTTTGCACTTGTGCGGCAGTGCTCTTGATATCGGATGATGTGAGTTTGACTGTGCCTGGAGACGAGATGGTCCGAAGTTGCGGCGTAATTGCGCTAACTACGCCAAAAAGAGCTCCTGTCGTGTAATCGCGATGGATATACGAGTTGGATAGTTGTTTGCCAATGAAGGTGCCACGAAGCAGCGTTGGCTTCTTCGCCTGCAAGGGTGCTAAATCACTATTCGCCGAGAAATCGAGATTTCCGGATATGAATGGATGACGAGCTTTATTGATGAATGAATCGATGTACCGTCGAAGGAATCCCGTGCCATAGTCGAACTCATGATTGCCGAGAACATGTAAGTCATAGGGCATGAGTGATTGCGCGACACCATCGAGAACGGATTTTGTTGAAGTGGAATTTGCTGGATCAGCGCAGATTAATGATTTGCTTGCGAGAAAAGAGTCGCCCGCGTAGACACTGAGGACGGCATTGCGTGCAAGTTTTGCTGTTTTGATCTCTCGCTTCATGACGGAGGAAAAGGCAGCCGCGCCACCTGCAATCAATGTGCCCTTATCGGTTCGATAGATGAGTTCGGGCAGTAGCGCCGACTCGCCGTCATTATTGTGCAGAATTGTCAAAGTGATCGGACTCTGCGGTTCTTCGGAGAAACTTGCCTGCGAATGGGTGTTGAAACCTAGAAGTATAGAGAGCGTAGTGAACGTCACTAGGACACGCTTCATTTTGTTCTTCAATCTTTGAGTTCTCATTTCTTCCTCGTAACTTCCTCTTGTTTGATTGTCAGGGGTTAGTTGGCGTATGGGGTTCTCGGCCGCCAAGGGGAAGTTGGAATGACGAGTGGAAAGTAGGGGTCGGGGCTGCCGTCTCTAAGGAGTTGATTTGAACGGTGTCTGAATTTCGGGTGATTTCTAGGTTCGCTTGCCCTTGTCGGCTCCCCCCACTACTGTTCGAACAAATGTTCGAATACCCTCAACCTCAGATTGAGCCCATCAGTCAACCGACTGGTCAGGCCGAGATCGCGCTCTTCGACGGCGAACCCGTTGAGTTCACCTATCGCGGTCGCCGTTATCGAATCCACCTCGTTCTTTCACGGTGGCGTGAAGCAGGTGGCTGGTGGAACCGAGCAAGTGATGGCAACTATCGCCCCGATGATGGCGCAAGGGCGCTCTGGCGAGTTGAGGCAGCACCGATAGGTGTAATGACCACCTTCGAGATTGAACGAATCGATCGCGCCGATCTCACTGCAGAAGAGGCAGCGAATGGATTCCTCTGGCGAATCCGTCCTTCATCACGTCCTTCATCACATTCTCGATCTCAATCCTCATCTCAATCCTCATTTCAAGCAGAGCGAACCGAATATACGAGCGATGCTTCATGAAAACTTTATCCACCTACATACTGTCAGTGGATACTCATTCAAGTTTGGCACTGCATCGCCTGCAGATCTTGTCGCTGCTGCCAACAGGAATGGATTCACCTCACTTGCGCTGACCGATCGCGACACTCTCGCCGGGACGATTCGTTTTGCTAAATCATGTATAGCTCATGAGATCACACCAATCATTGGTATCACCATCAAGTTCCTCTCTGAACATCACCGCGTCACACTCCTTGCTCGATCTGGCGGGGGTTACTCATCATTAGTCCGTTTGGTATCAGCGCTCAAACTCAAACTCGCCCATAATGAAAAACCAGTCTTAGCGAGAGCAGATTTAGAGAATTACGCAGATCTCACTCGAGATCTTTTCCTCCTGCATGGCCCAGATTCACTTCTGCAAGAGAGCATCGCTGGGCGCCAGCCCGAGTTAGCGCTTCGTCATCTTCAGATGGTGGGCGAGGCTTTCCCACATCAAGTAATTGAATGCGTCTCGCATCTTGCCCCTTCTGGTTCACGCTCCACGCAGATGGCAGCAAGAGCCCTAGGTTTCGCAAGAGACCACGGCATACGAGCGATACTCAGCAACGATGTTCGAATGATCGAGCGCTCTGATGCGCCACTCGCCGACATCCTTGATGCGGTTCGCCACCTCGCTCCCTTGCATGAGAAGAATGTGAAGCGGATGAATGCCGAGGCATTCCTTAAATCCAGTGGCGAGATGTTCCAAGTGGCAAAGGAATTGGCCTATGCCGCGGGGGAGCGAGGTCCAGACCGTCTCCTTATCGATACGCGAGAGGTCGCCGAAGCATCGATGCTCTCACCGCGCCATGAGATCGGAATCGGTGAGATTCACCTTCCAGAACCAGAGATGGTCGGAGCGCGTGACCGAGATGAGATGGTGCAGATATTCAGGCAGCGTTGTTTCGCAGGAGTCAATCTCCGTTATTCAAGTCAATCTGATGACCGCGATTATCAACGAATCCGAAATCGCCTCGATGATGAGATTGATGCAATCCGTATCCTCGGTTTCGAGTCGTACTTCCTCACCGTTGCAGATATCGCGCAAGGAGCACGAGAGCTAGGGATACGAACTGCTGCGAGAGGTAGCGGCGCAGGGTCATTGGTCTGTTATCTCCTCGGTATCGGATCGGTGGATCCGCTGGCCCATGGATTGATCATGGAGCGTTTCTGCTCGCCGCTTCGCCGAGAGCTTCCTGATATCGATATCGATGTTGAATCAGCAAGACGCCTTGAGATCTATGACTTGGTCTTCGCTCGTTATGGCGCACAGGTAGCGACTGTTGCGATGGTGGATAAGTACCGAGCACGACATGCGATCAGAGATGTCGGAATGGCACTTGCAATATCACCGGTTGAGATTGATTTAATCGCGAAATCCCTACCGCATGTTCGCGCCAAGCGGATCTCTGAAGTGATAGCGACACTTCCTGAATTACGCGCCATCAGCAAGGCAAGCAAGGATTCAGCGCTCTTAAAGATGGCCTTTGGGTTAGCTGAGCGACTTGACTCGCTACCGCGCAACCTTGCGATGCACCCATGCGCTGTAGCCATCTCAGATAAGAGATTTCGCTCTATTGCCCCACTTGAGATCAATGCCAGTGGTTATCCGATGATCGCCTTTGATAAGGATGATGTAGAAGATATCGGCTTGCTCAAGCTCGACATCTTGGGGGTGCGGATGCAATCAGCGCTCGCCTATACCGTCGATGAGATCAAGCGCGTCGAGGGGCATGTGATCGATCTTGATCGAGTGCCGCTGGATGATGCCAAGACCTTTGAATTGATTCAATCAACAAAGACGCTCGGTCTTTTTCAGATTGAGAGTCCTGGACAGCGAGAATTAGTAGGGAAATTCGCACCCAGGACATTCAATGACCTAATCATCGACATCTCGCTCTTTCGTCCCGGTCCAGTCAAGAGCGACATGATCTCGCCCTTCTTAAATGCACGACATGGTCACGCACCTACAAAGCGAATTCATCCTGATCTCGATCCGATACTTGATGAGACCGAAGGAGTCGTCGTCTTTCATGAACAGGTGATTCGCATCATCGCGGCGATGACTGGTATCTCACTTGCTGCCGGCGATGAGAGAAGGCGTGAACTCGGCACTCCAGAGGGACAGCAACGAGTATGCGATTGGTTCTATCCCGCGGCACGAGATCGCGGTTACCCGCCTGAGGTGATAGATGAGGTCTGGCAGGTGCTTCGCGCATTCGCATCTTTTGGTTTCTGCAAGGCGCACGCCACTGCTTTCGCACTTCCTACTTATCAATCAGCCTGGCTCAAAGCGCACTATCCAGCATTCTTCCTCGCTGGCGTGCTCAATCATGATCCAGGAATGTATCCCAAGCGGTTGATCTTGGATGAGGTAAGGCAGTGGGGGATTTCGATCGTAGGAATCGATGTCAATCACTCCGATCGAGAGTATCGAGTGAGTAGAAAAGAAGATGGATTTGCCATTCGTCTTGCACTTACTGAGTTACAAGGAATCAGCGAGGGTGAAGTTTCATCGATTATCGATCACCGTCCTTACTCTGACCTTGGCGATTTCATCTATCGATCAGGGGCAAGTCGCCCGATAACAGAATCACTGATTCTCATCGGCGGTTTCGAGAGCATCTATGGCGTCGATACAAATCCACGAGATTTATTGCTTCATCTTGGCGATATCTATCGTCTTGCGCAGAGCAAGGAGCCAACAATCTCACCGGGTCAGATCAGTCTTGGATTTCGACCTGAGTTCCAAGCAAGTGGGCTTCCAAATCTGACCAAAGGTGAACAAGTCCGTCACGAGATAGATCTTCTCGGAATGGAAGTTTCGCATCATCTGATGGAGTTTTATGCCGATTTCCTCAACCAGATAGGAGCGGTGAGGTCATCAGATCTCTTAAAACTAAGATCACAGAGCGAGGTATTGGTCGCTGGTGTCAAAGTCGCACTTCAGACCCCACCAATTCGCTCTGGCCAGCGCGTCATCTTCTTGACTCTCAGCGATGGCTATGGATGTAGCGACATCACCTTCTTTGCAGATGCACAGGAGGAATCAGCTGAATTGCTTTACTCCTCTTCACTTCTTCTGGTCCGCGGTGTAACACGAAGAACTGGTGCCCGCGGAATCTCACTTCGAGCTATCCGCGCGTGGGATCTCGCACACTCATATGAGAGGTGGCGTAGCGTTGCGGTCTGTGAGTGAAGGGCAGGAACCACTCGATCAATCGAGAGAGCGATCGGTAATTTTGCATGTAGATATGGATGCCTTCTTTGCTTCCGTCAGTGAGCTCGATCATCCTGAACATCAAGGAAAACCGCTTGTCGTAGGCGCAGGTGCTCGCGGGGTAGTCCTTTCAGCAAACTACGCCGCACGAAAATTCGGAATCAGGGCGGCGATGCCGGTGGCGAAGGCGCAACGTATGGCACCCCAAGCCGTATTCATCCCTCCCGATCACAAACGCTATAGCGATGTATCAGAGCGAGTCATGGAGATATTTCATCGATTCACTCCGAAAGTCGAGCCACTATCACTCGATGAAGCTTTTCTCGATGTCACTGGATCGAGGCGGCTTTTTGGATCAGGGCTCGAGATTGCAAAGGCGATTCGTCACGCCGTTGCCACCGAAGAGAGAATCACCTGCTCCGTCGGAATAGCAACGTCAAAGTTCATTGCCAAACTTGCCTCTGGAAAGTGCAAACCCGATGGGATGCTCGAAATCGATCCGCAGCGAGTCCTCGATTTCTTGCACCCTCTTCCGGTGGGGGATGTTTGGGGCGTTGGGCCAAAGACCAATGAAATCTTGCAAAATCTCGGGCTACGAACTGTCGCTGACCTTGCCAACACTCCGCTTGCAACTTTGAAGCGGGCCCTTGGCGATTCATCTGCGACCTCACTCTATGAACTTGCTTGGGGGCGCGACTATCGCGATGTCATCAGTGATGAACCAGAGAAGTCGATCTCTGCCGCAGAGACTTTTGCCTATGACCTCGACGATAGCGAGGAGATTCTCACTGAACTCTTGAGATTGACGGAACGGGCGACATTGAGGCTTCGCAAATCTGGATTTCGAGCAAGCACCATCACACTTCGAATTCGATTTGCCGACTTTAAAACGATCACGCGATCCAAGAGCCTCGACCAAAGCGTGGATGGCACTCTCGAAACTTTTGCTCTCGCTAAGCAACTCTTCCTTGCCCTCAAACTCGATGGAGTTCGGATCAGATTGGTCGGCATCGGCCTCGAGGGTTTGATTCCCTCCCATGAAGCCCCCGAACAACTTGAACTCGGCGCTCCCGACCGCGGGTGGCGGGAAGCGGTTGAGGCAGTGGATAAAGCGCTGGACCGATTTGGTAAGGGCTCAATTCGCCCCGCTCGATTGATCGAACCAGGGGAAGATTCCGAGTGAACCCTTGAGTGAAAGTTCCCCGAGAAGAGAGCGAGAAGTGAGGCAGATGAGGGGTCCGACATGACGCCCCTTGCGCCTTAGGGATACTCTTTCGCTATGCCTCTTTCCGATGAAGAGAAGCGCCTCCTCGCCGAAATGGAGGCTGCACTTGCCGTAGATGACCCTAAGTTGGTCTCAACTCTTTCCGGCAAGGTACGAACCCCCAAGAAAAACCGTATGTTCGCGGGGATCATCCTTTTCTTCTCGGGTCTTGCGACGCTTTTGGCAGGACTGATTTCACAGACTATTCCTCTGGGAATCGCAGGCTTCGTCTTTGCCCTGATCGGATTGGTTTTTGTTATTTCAAACCTCGCCGGCAAATCTCCAGTCCCGGCAAAAGCAAGCGCTCGCCCAAAGAAACCGAAGTGGAGCGCTTCCTTCGAAGAGCGATGGGATCGTCGACAACAGGAGAACGAGTAAACGTTTCTATCATCACCGCATGAATAGGTGATTGAGCCTTCTTGTCGTAAACCATGTTCCGATAATTATCATCGCACTGAAGTAAGCAATGTGAACCAGCAGCGAAGAAGAAATTTCCCCCAACATCAGACCACGCATCAACTCAATAGCGTGCCAGAGAGGCAGAGATTGGATGACTGTCTGTATCCAACCGGGGAAAACTGTGATCGGATAGAAGGACCCAGAGAATAGAAACATAGGTAGCAGCGCGACATTGATCAGATCCATCTGCTGATAAGTCTGCATGTATGAGGTGAAGGCCATCCCGACTGCAGAGAAGGCAAAGGCGATCATCACAGCCGCAGGAATCGCAAGAATCGCCCACCAGCTCTGAACCAATCCAAGCGGAGTTACTACGCCCATAAATCCCACTGAGTACATCAATCCGCGACCGAGCGCCCAGATGATCTCCCCGAGAGCCACATCCAGTGGGCCAAGGGAAGTAGCAAGCATCGCCTGGTAAAGCCGACCATGTTTAATCTTGAAGAATACGTTCCAGGTCGAGTCATAGATCGCGCCATTCATCGCACTGGTCGCAAGAAGTCCTGGCGCGATGTACATCGCGTAAGAGATTGCTGTGCCTCCTTCAGGAGTGACACTCCCAATGAGATCTCCGATTCCATATCCGAAAGCGAAGAGAAAGAGCACTGGCTCGATAAAGCCAGTGGCCACCACGATCCACGTTGATGATTTGAATGCGATGATGCTTCGTTCAA
>RGOY01000050.1 GCA_010028225.1 Actinomycetota bacterium | reverse complement strand
CACAGCAATCTTTTATTTCACCGCAGCTATCAATGGGTGGGTCGTTGCAAATGGGAATTCTGATGGCTCCCTTTATGCGAATTGGCAAGTGGGTAAGTACCAAATTGACACTATAGAACCGAATAACAATACGAAGGATTACTCTCGAAAACGATATGAACTTGAAGTGACTGCATCGGGGGAAGTTCTAGTTACCGGTCTACTTCCTAATTCTCAAGGTTTCTTCACCATGACAGCAATCAAGAATCAACCCAAGCCCACTTATCTCCCCGATGTGGCCTGCAAACTTGCAGATCAAACATCAGATCTACGAACCATGGTTGGATTTCCAAAGCGTGACTATCGATTACCAAGCAATGGAAAAATAAATGCGTTGATAATCCCGATTGACTTCTCGGACGTTCCCGGAAAAGGGAAACCAGATGAAGTCTTCACTGCGATGACAGATGAGATGGCTCGCTTCTTCTATGCTCAATCTGGTGGACGCGTTCAATTCAACTTTCAATCACTCAAGGATTGGGTACGTGCGCCATTTCTATCTACCGCTTACAACCTCGGAAAGTGGAGCGGTGGCGACTCGAATGGTTATTACGGAGCTGCCTTAGCGCTCGCTGATCCTTTAGTTGATTACTCGCTCTTTGATGTTGTTTATGTC
This sequence comes from Actinomycetota bacterium, assembly GCA_010028225.1. GTDB lineage: Bacteria > Actinomycetota > Actinomycetes > Nanopelagicales > Nanopelagicaceae > SYAN01. The sequence continues at coordinate 7,436 of RGOY01000050.1, read as the reverse complement.
CTCTCGCCTCGAGAGATTCCTGCTTCCTCTATCGCTTACGGACCTGCCTTCGTCTCTCGCCCTGGTGATAGTTACTCGATGACAAATGAGGGTTTGGTACGAAATGGTTCGATTTCAGGGGCTGATGCGTGGAATGCAGGCGTGAGTGGTTCAGCATGGAAATGGATTGCACATGAAACGGGCCATCTCTTCGGTCTTCACGATCTCTACACCGTGACTCCAAATGGTCCTTATGGTTCATGGGACATCATGTCCCTTAACTGGACTGAAGAGGCTTTGGCGCTTAACTCATGGAATAGATATCTACAAGGGTGGCTGGCAGACAATCAAGTCAATTGCCTCGTTCGAGAGAAGATCGAAAAATCAATCGATCAAGTAATAATTCCTATCGAGCGAGATACCGAAGGCATCAAGTCAGTGATGGTGAAACTCACCGACTCCAAGATCTTGGTTTTAGAGTCTCGAAGGAATGGGGGCTACGACTCGCTGAGCGAAGCGAGAGAAGGAGTACTTGTCTTTACAGTCGACATGACAATCCCTTCAATCAAAGGTGGTTGGTCGACGCAGAGAAGGCCCGGGTCCACCATGGTTGATTACAGCGACGCCGCCTTGAAAGCCGGCGACATCATCACTGTAGAGGGCGTACGTATCGAAGTTCTCAAACGTGACTCCAATGGAGATCAGGTTCGCATCTCTCGTGGCTAGGTGAGCGCAATAAGGATGAGTCCATCAAAAGTGGCGCAAGAGATTTCGCATTCAAATGTCTGGGTTGTTGGCGAAGTCCTAGTTGACCTGATTCCCTCGATAGATGGTGATACAAAGGTTGATGGTGCAACTTACAAACCAATCGTTGGTGGTGGCCCAGCAAATACTGCACGGGCAATGTCTAAGTGGGGAGTGCCGAATTCATTTATCGGTGGGTTCTCATCTGATCGATTCGGTCATATCGCATGGAGTGAGCTGTCGCGAGATGGTGTTGATTTAGATTTGGCGCTCGAGTCAGATTTACCTACGGCGAAAGCGCTTCTTGCCTTCGATGAGAAAGGAAAAGCGGAGTATCGCTTCGAGGTTGAATCAACCGCTACATTTGATTTTCGGCGAGAGTGGCTTCCGACAGAGATTCCATCAGAAATTCGAACGCTTATCCACATCGGAAGCCTTGCAACAGTGGTTCAACCAGGAGCAGACACTCTTTTCAACTGGCTCCTTAATTTAAGAAATGCGAAGAAGCCACCTGTAGTTCTCTTCGATCCAAATGTGAGAACCGCCTTTCTTGATGACTCTGCGCAATACAGAGAGCAGTTTGAGAGATGGATAGCGCTTACTGATCTGGTCAAGGCAAGTGATGACGACCTTTCTTTCCTCTATCCCGAGGAGAGTTATGAAGTAATTGTCCAAAAAGTTTTGAAAGATGGCCCATCGCACTTTGTTATAACTTGTGGCGAAAATGGAATTAAAGGATTCACTCGTCATGAACAAGTGAGGGTGGAATCAAGTCAGGTCAGAGTGATTGACACAGTCGGTGCAGGAGACACTGTCGGAGCAATCATCGCTGCTGCAGTTGCAGGTAGTGGACTTGACTCACTTTATGGGGATGATTTTCGATCAGTTCTTTCTCAAGCATCCCGAGCATCGGCGATAACCTGTTCACGTCAGGGTGCGAATTCACCAACACGAAACGAATACGATGACTTCTGGAGGCAGTGATGCAATTTCTTGAAGATGGTGAACTTTCAATCGCTATTGACATCGATCAAGGGGCGAGAATCACCTCTATTCTCTTTCGCGATATGGAGATCACTCTCCCTTCGCGAGGAAGTCTTGTTAATTGGGGTTGGTATTCGATGGCACCATGGGCAGGTCGAATACGCGATGGTGTAATCAGAGATGTAGATGATGCGATCTATCAACTTCCAGTCGTCATTGATCCACCGCACGCACTCCACGGATTTGGTGTGATGTATGGCTGGGAGGATATTGGCAAAGGTGTAGCAAGACTCGACCTTCCTTACCCTTATGAGGGAGCGAGCGTGGTGCAACAGATTGAAGTCTTGGATAACGCTCTTCGATGGAGTCTTGAGTATTCATCAGGTGAAGTAACACTGCCCGCCTGGCTAGGAATTCATCCTTGGTTTGCTCGAGAGCTTGGACGAGGTTCCAGTGCAGAGATAGATTTTCATGCGCTCGAGATGCTCAGTAGCGGCAGTGATGGATTGCCTACGGGTGAGATCGTCGCCCCGCATCAAGGTCCTTTCGACGATGCCTTCACCAAAGTCCAAGGCACGCCTCGAGTGGTCTGGGAAGACACACTTTCCGTGACGATTGAATCGGATGCGCCATGGTGGGTTGTCTATAACGAAGATAGCGAAGGCGTTTGCATCGAACCACAGACGGCGCCACCAGATGCGGCAAATCTTGGCATCTCTGGTGATCACTATTTAGAAGCACTCTTTATCTTTGAAGCAGAGTAGAGAGCTTCGAAAAGGTAGAAATCTGGTTTTGGAAGAGTATTCGTTACTTGATATTTTTGGCAGGTGATTAATCGAGCGCGCCTTCAAGAATTGCAGAAGCGAGAAGAACAGCGATTCCTCGAAAAGCATCCAAAGTCCGGCGATCTATATCGAGAAGCAAAATCCTTGATGCCAAGTGGCGTTCCAATGTCGTGGATGAGCAAGTGGCCCGGCGCGTATCCACTATTTGTCGAACGAGCAGAGGGTGCACGTTTTCTCGATGTTGATGGAAATGAGTTGATTGACTTCTGTCTTGGAGATACTGGTTCAATGACGGGGCACTCTCCGAGTGCGACAGTTGCGGCAATCAAGGCACAGCTAGATAAGGGCATCACCGTGATGTTGCCGACTGAAGATGCCTTAATAGTTTCAAAAGAGTTATCAAAGCGTTTTGGTCTTCCGCTCTGGCAGTTCACAGTCTCAGCTACAGATGCTAACCGCCATGCGATTCGCTATTCCAGGCTAGTTACCGGTCGATCAAAAGTGATTGTTATAGATCGTTGTTACCACGGCTCGGTCGATGAGTCATTTGCGACTTTAAGTGAGAGCGGTGAGACGATCTCACGCGAGGGAAATATCGGTGCGCCCGTACCGCTCGACCAGACAACTCGAGTAGTCGAATTCAATGATGTAGAAGGTATGCGCAAGGCGCTCAGCCATGGAGATGTTGCAGCAATATTGATGGAACCTGCCATGACCAATGTTGGGATCGTTCTACCTGAAACTGGCTATCTCCACGAGGTAGGAAAGTTGGCGAAGGAGTTTGGTGCAATCTGGATTATTGATGAGACACACACAATCTCGGTAGGTCCAGGTGGAATGACTAAAGAGCTCGGATTGACGCCAGATTTCCTCACTATAGGAAAGTCAATCGGAGGTGGCATTCCAACGGGAGCTTTTGGGATGCGAGAAGAGATTGCAGATGCATTCTCCAAGAAAGTAGATCGCGAAGTCGTTGATACTGGTGGAGTAGGTGGAACACTTGCCGGAAATGCGCTCTCTCTCGCCGCTATGCGTGCAACCCTTCAAAATGTTCTCACAGAAGTGGCATTTAAAGAGATGACGAGGCTAGGAAATCTTTGGTGTGATGGTGTTGATCAAGTTATCGGTGAGTTTAATCTGCCGTGGCACTGCAATCGATTGGGTGCGCGAGGAGAGTATCTTTTTCAAGCGAATCCACCACGAACTGGAGCAGAGGCTGCCCGCGCTTCAGACTTCGAGTTAGAACAGTACATTCACTTGAGGTTACTTAATGATGGATTTCTTCTCACGCCATTTCATAATATGGCTTTGATTTCCCCGGAAACTACGGAAGACGATGTCAACGCACACACAGATGCGTTTCGAGAGATGTGTCGCGATCTCGTTAGCTAATCTCGTCGGTAGAGGACATCTCGTCCCCATTCGGTGAAGCCAAGACCTCTGTAGAGTGCAAGACCAGCTTTGTTTTCGGCATCCACATAGAGCATCGCTGAGTAGATCCCTTGGTCTCGCATGTAGTGAAGGCCCGCGATTGTGACTGCTCGACCGATTCCTTCTCCATGATGGGCCGGGTCGACTCCCATCACATAGATCTCACCAATCGGATCGTGATCATGGCTTGAACCATCATGATGATGACTAACGCCACCGTGAATCTTGACCCAACAAAATCCCTTCATCGCAGGTCTCTGGTTCATCTCATCTGAGGCGATGATAAATCCTGCGGGATCAAACCATTCTTCGAGCTCTCGTACCTTGATATCGCGCAGAGTCCATGAACCTTGATCTGGATGTCCCGAGAATGCACGATTGTTTAGTTCTAGCCATTCTCCTTCATCCTCGCCTACAACAAAGTTTCTGTAGCCGAATCGAGCATCTTTTTCGGGGAGATTTCCGGTCAGGGGCCTTCGCATCTGCACCACGGTGCGCACACGTATGAAGCCGCCTCGTTCTGCAAGTCTTCTTGCTCCAGGAAGATCGCCGTGGGACCAGAGTCTAAGTTTCTTGTTTCCATTAGAGTCCTTGGCGATTCGAACTATCTCTGCCAAAAGGTTTTCACCAAGGCCCTTGCTTCGATGACTGGGATGAATTACTAGCTCAGCACTCGGTCCTTCAACTTGGTCTGTGAGATCCAAGTGTGCATAGCCTGCAATCACTCCATCTGATTCAAGAACGATGTGTCGGTCTTCTTTATCACCACCGTGTCTCAGGTGAAGCAAAACATGCTCTGCAACTGGGGGGATGCCATCATGTTTTGTGGTCTCTGTAATCAAATCGATTACTTTTCCAAGAACTGCAGGTTCAAGCGTCTCGTAGAGTTTCACGAGAGGGATTCTGAGAGTGAACTCTCTTTCGGATGAGTTGTGAATCGATATCCAACATTTCTTACCGTGCCGATAATTGATTCGAATTCAGGTCCTAGCTTGGATCGAAGACGTCGTACATGGACATCAACAGTTCGGGTTCCACCGAAGTAGTCGTATCCCCAGATTTCCTGGAGCAGTTGTGCGCGGGTGAAGACGCGACCAGGGTGTTGCGCCAAATACTTAAGTAACTCGAATTCTTTGAAAGTGAGATCAAGGGCTCGACCGCGAACTTTTGCGGTGTAAGTCTTCTCATCGATAACCACATCACCACTTCGAATCTCACCACTAGTCGGGTCAGCTTCTATTCGCTCTGCTTGTAGTCGTCCAATAGCGATGCGAATGCGCGCTTCTACTTCGGCTGGTCCCGCGGAATCGAGAAGGACATCATCCGATCCCCATTCAGCAGAGATTGCAGATAACCCACCTTCTGTTGTGACCAAGATCAGCGGACAGCCAAGACCTGTAGCAATGAGCAACTTTGTGAGGGATTTTGCTGCAGGAAGTTCGCGTCTAGCATCAAGAAGCAGTAGATCAACATCCGGGATATCGACCAAGAGCGAACCTTCAGCCGGCATGATCCTCACCGAGTGCTGCAAGAGTGTGAGCGCGGGAAGAACCTCTGCGCTTGCTCCGCGCGTATTAGTCAGCAAGAGGATTCGTGCCATAACTGGGTAAGGTTACCTGTCATGGAAAGACTTCTACCAGTCGTGATTGTGCTCGCTTTAGCGAGCGCATATGGACTCTGGTATCGATCTTCGCGCGGTAAAGTCAAAAGTTCAGCGCGAGCCAAGTTGATCGCTCTCGACCGAAAGACTCTTGGGAGCGAGTTGGGCGAACGGGCTACCTTGGTTCAGTTCTCCTCCGCTTTCTGCACTCCATGTCGAATGACTCGCACCTTAATCACCGATGTGATCACTGATATGCCGGATGTTCGCCATATCGATATCGATGCTGAATCACATCTAGACCTGGTGCGACGCCTCGATATTAGGTCGACTCCAACCACCCTTTTTCTCGATAGCTCTGGAATTGAACGGGGGCGGGCTATTGGTGCGCCGAAGCGAAATGAACTGATTGAAGCAATTACTGCGCTCAAAGCGTGAGCTCTTCCTGCAAATAATTTGCAACTCGCGCCATTGCCTTTGGCTATCTATCCTTCTGCCATGTTCCGATGCCAACGAAGCGAGCTGACTCAGCGTCGCATTATTGATTTTGGTCGGATCATGGCTTCTCTCTGTCACTGCTGATCTCTTTAAGTTGCAAGTAGATCTATTCACATCAGCAGAGAAAGTCACCGAAGATATCGGTGAAGAGAGAAAGGTATTTTGAAATGACATTTGATAATCCGATTGCCCTCACCTCAACGAAAAACGAAAACCCTTCATCGGGGAGCAAGGTCGAAAAAAGTTACCCACTCATTGATGCACGTGGTCCACGCTTTGGTGCGCTGATCACAGTCATCATGCTTTCCCTCACTCTCGTACTTGATTCAGCACTTCCTTTGTTGCTCCAAGGAATTGTCTTCATGATTGGTGCGACCTTCGGACCACAACGAACTCCATATGCCTTTATTTTCAAGAGATTCGTCAAACCACGGCTTCGCGGTGATGTTCCTACGGAAGATGTTCGTCCACCACAATTCGCTCAAGCGGTAGGACTCGTCTTTGCGATCTTTGCACTCCTAGGATTCGCTTCTGGCAGTGATCCGCTCTTTCTGATCGCAACCTCAATGGCTCTCGCTGCTGCATTTCTTAATGCGGCATTCAACTATTGCCTGGGGTGCGAGATGTATCTGCTTTTGACTCGCGCCTTTAAGCGCTAGCCACCGAGCGATCCTTCTCGCGCAACATTCCAACCAATTCTTCGTGTAGGAGTTCTCCACTTCGCGACCTAGACTTGGCCCATGGAGATGAGCTCAAAGAAGAACGAGTTGCGTGCGAAGGGACTTCGCCTTACCCCACAACGTCAACTTGTCCTTGAAGCCGTCCGAGAACTTGGCCATGCAACGCCAGAGGAAGTTGCCGATCGAGTACGTGCCAGCCATCCGGGAATTAATCTCTCGACAATCTACAGAAACCTCGAAACTCTGGAGAATGTTGGTCTAGTTCAACATACCCATCTGGGTCATGGTGGGGCCACTTATCACGCTGCTGAAGAGTTGACCCATCTTCATCTGGTCTGCGGCAAATGTGGATCAGTGGGGGATGCACCGATGGAGAGCGCAGCATCTTTCGTCAACGATCTCTTGGATGACTATGGATTCAAGACTGATGTCACTCACTTTGCTATCTATGGCACCTGTGCAAACTGCCAGAAATCATGATCAATTCCTTGGGTGAAAAAAAGTGAGTGCAGTTCTTGTTGAAAGTGGTCCAGACAAAGGTGCTACCTGGCATTTTGGTGATGTATCAAAGGAAGCCAAGGCTTTGGATTCAGGAGCGGCATGGGCTGATCTCTCTCACCGTGCGGTCATTCGTGTGGCAGGGCCTGAGCGACTCACCTGGCTCCATGCATTAACTACTCAACATCTTGAGAAATTAGAACCCGGTCTCTGGCAAGAGGCACTCATCCTTGACCC
>RGOY01000049.1 GCA_010028225.1 Actinomycetota bacterium | reverse complement strand
CCCAGGAACTACCCCTAAATGTAATTAAAACTTTGTTAGGTTTGGTAATAGTTATAAAAAGATACTGCACATAAAGGAGCAAGCCCCGCACATTTTTATGCGGGGCCTACACGTTTTAAAGAAGAGTCGCCCTATAAGCCGGATTCTGTCTTGCTATTGCTAGCGAGATCACCATCCATCTAGATCTGCGATTACTCACAGATTCATGCAACCTACCCGATAGCTCACTTGAGCCGTTCAAACGCTATCTGCGTGGTCTTGCTCCGGACGGGGTTTACCTAGCTACGCATATCGCTACACGCACTGGTGGTCTCTTACACCACCGTTTCACCCTTACCGACATTGCTGTCGGCGGTTTACTTTCTGTTGCACTTTCCCGCGGATTGCTCCGGGTGGGAGTTACCCACCGTCCTGCTCATTGGAGTCCGGACTTTCCTCGGTGTATTGCTACAACGCGGTGATCCGGGCGACTCTTCATCCCAGATTCTACTTGCTACTAACTGACTTGCGTAACCGTCACGATCAACGAAGGTACAGCTGGTCGTGCTGGATTTATTTGCGAAGGTGCGGCTACCAGCTCAAAAGTGCTGTCGGGCGATGACCAATAGAGTTCAACATAGTCACCGCCATTGAGTGCTATTACAAAATTCCATGCAGCAACTTGTCGTTGACCTTTGGTGAATTGGAGTTGCGTGTTGCTCCAGGTGACGTTTTGACCGTTAAGGCCAAGCCAGACATCAAGTGGGTCAGTTCCATTACTGCTTTTGATCAATTGCGCTGAGAACTGGATGTTATATACCCCGGTATGGTCGACAAGAATCTTTGTCTGGTTGACGATCGATATGCCGAGAGAAGAGTCAGTAGTGTTGATACGCATTGCAGTACGTGTATCTGAAGCAAGAGTTTGTGTACCTGTGTCATAAAAAGATCCGAAGTAGGATCCCTTAACGCCAGGAATGCCTTGCGCACCAGTTGCTCCTGTTGCTCCCGTTGCGCCCGTTGCTCCTGTTGCTCCCGTTGCACCTGTTGCTCCCGTTGCGCCTTGCTGACCTGTTAGGCCGCGCTCTCCTTGTATTCCTTGTGGGCCTATCTCTCCACGCGCTCCGGTTTCACCAACAAGACCTTGGGGACCTATCGGACCTTGCGGACCCTGAGTTCCCGAGAAACCCTGCACGCCTTGTGGTCCAACATTTCCTTGTGTTCCAGCAAGGCCTTGCAGACCTCTGAAACCCCGTGGTCCGCGTTCACCTTTCAAACCTCGAGAACCTCGTTCTCCTGCAACCCCTTTCTCGCCTGGCTCTCCCTTTTCACCTGGAATGCCTTGTGGGCCCTGAGGTCCTTGTGGGCCCCGCTGCCCCGCGACCACTCCTGAAAGATTCTCATCAGCAGCGGTTCGACTCAAAAAAGTTTTCACTGGGCTTGGTAACCAATCTGTCTTCGATGACGCGACAGAAACAACTATCGAGATGGCTGCAACATTGACGAGAGTTGTTGAAACCAAAAGAGCTCTCGCAATAAATCGTAGGAGAGAACTCTTCACGATGCGAGATAACCACCATCGACTGCGTAGTAACTACCCGTAATAAATGAGGCTTCTGATGATGCTAGAAATGTGATGAGAGCGGCGACTTCATCGGGTTCTCCGATTCGCTTGAGAGCATGGAGTTGAGCCATAGATTTCAACATTTCCTCACTTAACCCACTCAATATTGGCGTTCGAATAAACCCTGGTCCCACCGCATTGACACGAATCTTCCTTGGTCCATATTCAATTGCCGCTGCTTGTGTAAGACCAACAACCCCATGTTTTGCTGCTACATAGGCTGATGCCCTGGCAAATCCGACCTGTCCAAGGATTGATGAGATATTGATGATCGAGCCACCACCATTTTTGAGCATCTCAGGGATTTCATACTTCATGCAGTAAAAGACGCCATCAAGGTTTATTGAATTCACTCGTCGCCACGAGTCAACCGCAAGATCCGAAGTCTCTGCTTGATCGCCACCGATACCAGCATTATTAACAGCAATATCAAGTCGATGGAACTTTTCGACAGTTTTCAAAACCGCAGATTGGACCTGTTCTGGCTTTGAGATGTCGGCCGCAATTGCAATGGCCTCACCGCCGAGTCGCTCAATCCTCTGGCTGATTCCCTCAGCATCTTCGTGATTGACGTCAACAACAGCGACCTTTACGCCTTGGGAGGCGAACATGAGAGAGGTCGCTGCACCAATCCCAGATCCACCTCCCGTTACGAAGGCCACTCTCGAGCGAAGCGATGCGAACATCTCTATTTGATCCTTTGACTTACATCTTCTTCGCTGGAGTGAGTAATTACATCGCCGGCAATAGAACGCCGTTGATTGGATGGAACAACTGTCGATTTCCAAGGTTCTGATCTACGCGAGTCAAAATAACCTCGGGGTTTTCTCGCTTGGTGTCTTTGTCGCGAATTCGAAGCACAGTATCAACCAGTGCCACTCGGATAGTGGCACCTTGGGCCGTTGTGAGAAATTCGCCATTCTTTGTCAGAACTTCTCCTGATGCCAAAGGCGCACCAATGACAACGTGATACAAAAGAACTTGCTCAAGCTTTGTCGTGCCTTGAAGATGTCGTAGTCGCTCAAGTCGCTATCGAATTTGAAATCTGAGATATCGATCTTCTTCGTGATTGATTCGATTCCGAGAACGGCATTACCTTCTTCTTCTGCGCCAAATGAAGGAAGAGCGAAGAGGGCCATAACAAGGCTTGTTATTGAAGCAATTAATAGACGAGTACTACGTCGTTTCACGGTGTTCCTTTCGAGAAGTGGAGTGAAAACTTCAGCCTGGGAAGGCTAAAACTCAGAGTTCGGGTTCATCTCTCTTTGATATCGCAACCTTCACACGCTCTCTCTTGGCAAAGTCTTCTGTTTCCTTTAAGTTCTGCCCGTGACCAGATCCGTTGATCCAGATTTCCTGGCCCTACCTCTCACTCCCGTCGCAGATGCTGCAATCACCAGTGCAAAAGGAGCCGGCGCAAGCCATGTCGATGTTCGAATCGAACGAGTTCGAACAGGTCTTCTCAATCTTCGTGATGCAAAACCTGAGACTCAAGCTGATGACACCACCTCTGGTGTTGGCGTTCGCGTAATCGTTGGAGGCGCATGGGGGTTTGCATCATCTCCCGAGATTTCTGTCGAAAAGGCGCGTGAACTCGCGTTAACGGCAGTTGCGATGGCAAAGACTTCGGGGCCACTTTCGACTGAAGAAGTTTCACTCGCTGCTGAGCCCGTCTACGCCAACAAGAGTTGGGTTTCTGCTTATGAAATTGATCCATTCTCGGTATCTGACGGAGAGAAGATTGACCGCCTTGCCGCGTTATCGACCAGCCTCTTGAAATCAGGCTCTGTCAATCACGCAACCGCTAGCTGTATGTATGTCAAAGAACAGAAGCATTACGCGGACAGCTACGGAACTTCTACGACACAACAACGAGTGCGGATTCAAACCCAGATTGAAGCAATCTCGGTCGGTTCACATGGCTTCGAATCCATGCGCACCCTTGCTCAACCTGCCGGATTTGGCTGGGAGTGGATGGGTGGAAAATTCTGGGATTGGGATAGCGAGATTGCAGAACTTCCAGAATTACTTGCCGAGAAAGTGAAATCTCCTTCTGTGGAGGCTGGGCGATATGACCTGGTCATTCATCCTTCTAATCTCTGGCTCACCATCCATGAATCGATTGGCCATGCGACCGAACTCGATCGAGCGATCGGATACGAAGCAAATTACGCAGGTACCTCATTTGCAACGCCAGAGAAACTGAACAATCTCCAATACGGATCAAAGCTGATGAACGTCACCGGGGACCGCCTCACTGACCATGGCCTAAGTACTGTCGGGTGGGATGACGAAGGTGTTGCGGCGCAGAAGTGGGACATCATCAAAGATGGACTGCTCGTTGGATATCAACTCGATCGTCGAATCTCTGCGCGTGTAGGTCGAGATCGATCGAATGGCTGTGCATTTGCTGACTCGCCTGCTCACGTGCCGATCCAACGCATGCCCAACGTCTCACTACAACCTGATCCCAAGGGCCCAGATTTGAATGCACTCATTTCATCTGTCGATGACGGCATATTAATTAAGGGTGATAAGTCGTGGTCGATTGATATGCAACGTTACAACTTCCAATTCACCGGACAGCAGTTTCATCGAATCAAGAACGGCAAAGTTGTGGGACAGCTCAAGGACGTTGCCTATCAATCTAAAACCACAGATTTCTGGAACTCCATGAAAGTAGTCGGCGGACCAAGCACCTATGTCCTTGGCGGCGCTTTCAATTGCGGCAAAGGTCAGCCGGGACAAGTGGCTGCAGTAAGCCACGGCTGCCCTGCTGCGCTCTTTGAGAAGGTCAATATTTTGAACACCGTTGCGGAGGCTGGAAAGTGATCTCAGCACAAGAACTCATCGAGCGAATCACCGCGAAAGCACCCTTTGATGACTGCATCGTTATCGTCAACGATTCAACACAGGCAAATCTTCGCTGGGCCAACAGCACTCTGACCACTAATGGCGTGATTGCAAATCGCTCAATCACAGTGATTGCATTTGTGGCAATCGAAGGCGCAGTAGCTTCAGGCGCAGTAACGCGCACCAATATCGAACTTCACGAAATTGATACAGTGATTAAAGAGGCTGGGGAGGCTGCCAAAGCGGCAGGAAAGGCGGAAGATTTCGCACCTCTGGCAAAAGATGTCTCACATGGAGATTGGAACTCTCCTCATCATGCCACTGGACCTGAAGTTTTTTCAAAGATTGCACCCGAACTAGGCGACATGTTCTCTCGATCTGTTAAGGACAAGATCGAACTCTTTGGTTATGCAGAGCACACACACAAGACAGTCTGGGTTGGGTCAAAGGGCGGCATCCGTATGCGTCATGATCAACCCGCTGGTCGTGTTGAGATGACTGGTAAATCTCATGATCGAACGCGCTCTACATGGGATGGCGTTGCAACCCGAGATTTTTCAAATGTCTCCATAGCAAAAATTGATTCACATATTCGTCAGCGACTTGAGTGGCAGGCGAGGCGGATTGAACTTCCTGCAGGTCGCTATGACACTCTCTTTCCAGCCGGTTCGATTAGCGATCTCATCACCTACATGCTCTGGATGTCGGCGGGGCGCGATGCTTTCGAAGGACGCTCTGCTTTCTCCAAACCAGGCGGCGGGACCCGGATAGGAGAGAGTTTCTCCAACAAAGCTACAACTCTCTTCTCTGATCCTAAGTATCCGGGCCTTGAATCAGCACCATTCTCATCAGCAGGTGCATCGAGTGAGTTCACCTCTGTCTTTGATAACGGTCAGAAGATCAATCGAACCGAATGGATCAGCCGAGGATCCCTCAAAAACCTTGTGACAACGCGAGCAAGTGCAGAATTGACCTCACTGCCCTACGCACCTATGGGAGAGAACTTAATTCTCACTGTAGATGGCGGTTCAGGTTCACTGGAAGATCTAACTTCGAAACTTGGTAATGGACTTCTTGTAACAACGCTCTGGTACATCCGCATGGTTGATCCCCAGACGCTCCTGCTCACGGGGCTAACCCGAGATGGCATTTATCTTGTTAAGAATGGCGAAGTTCAAGGCGCAGTAAACAACTTCCGCTGGAATGACTCACCGCTCAATATCCTCAACAACATCGCTGAAGCCGGTTCGACTGAAATCTGCCAGCCGCGGGAATGGGCCGATTATGTTGATCGCGTTGCGATGCCCCCGATGATTATCAAAGACTTCAATATGTCAACGGTGAGCGAAGCGAACTAGCGCAGGTGCCCTCGTTCATTAACACCTCGCACTGCCATTAATCCATCTGACGGCCAGATTGAGATAGTGGTGATGGAACAGGGCGTGACATCGACATTGAATATCGATTCTGCTTGAGTCGACATCGCCGCAGCAATGGCAGTCTTAATGATTCCATTATGCGTTACGACCACGACTCGCTTTCCTGGATATTCAGCAACAGCCGACTCCATCCCTTGGCACGCTCTCGCAAGTGCAAGTTGGAAAGATTCACCTTGAGGTGGAGCATAAGAAGCCGAAGCGAGCCACTCTTTGTACTCGCGCGGATATCTCTCTTGCACTTCATAAATCGTTAATCCATCCCAAAGGCCAAAGTCGATTTCAATCCAAGTCGGATCAATAATCGGTTCTAGTTGCGTGACTTTGGTGATGTGTTCTGCTGTCTCGCGAGTTCTTCGAAGAGGTGAGGCTATCATCAGATCAGGTTGCAATTTCTCTACTTCTTTTGCGACGAGCGCTGCCTGTCTGTGACCCTCTTCAGTGAGTTCTGGATCCAACGGACCGCTTCCCGAGAACTTCTTAAACGGAGTCAACGGAGTCTCACCATGGCGCACGAGATAGAGCGTCGTAGGAACTTCATTTGAAAGTAGACGCTCCATCAGATAGTTCCGTCGAATCGGTTCAACTGAACCAGCTGCCTCAACGTCCAGCGCCTTATTAACGAGGCGATCAGCATGCGAGTTCTCTTCACGGGCAATCCATTGATACCGAACTAAATCTGGTGCGTGAGCATCGCGTGCTTGGAGGGCGAGTTTTCTCATCTTGGCATCTTTAATCTGCCATCGACCCGACATCTGCTCGACCACAAGCTTGCTATCCATCCTTACCTCTACCTCTGCAGCAGGATCAATGAGATGCACTGCCCGTAAGGCGGCAAGAAGTCCTGAGTATTCGGCGACATTATTGGTTGAGGTTCCTATTGCTTCGCTCAACTCTTGGATGAGGCGATCACCCTCCATAATCACAGCACCATAGGCAGCAGCGCCTGGATTCCCTCGTGAACCGCCATCTGCATAGACCGTGAATACTCGCGCCATCTAGATCCTCACCAAGATCCTTCGACACTCATCGCAACGCACTACCTCATCGTCAGGCAGGGCCTTGATCCGCGTCACTTCAACGGCATTGATCTGAAGATGACAACCTAGACATTGGCCATTTTCTAACTTGGCGGCACCAACGCCCCCATTCAATTCTCTTACCTTCAGATAGAGCTCAATCAACTCCTTGCTGATTCCGCTCTCAATCTCTTGGCGATCTGCAAGGAGCGAAGTTCGTGCGCTATCTATTTCGGCAAGAGCATTATCTCGTTCTGCTGCATGCGCATTCGCTTCTGACTCAAATCGATCTCGCTCGCTACTGTGCTCTGTGATACGAGCATTGATCTCCTCTAACCTAACCATCACCTCGAGTTCTACCTCTTCGAGTTCTTCTTTGCGCCGTCCTAGGGATTTCAATTCGCCAAGCAAATTCTCAAGGTCCTTGGCGGAGACAGTGCCAGAATCGATTAACTTCTGGTCTTTTTCAATCCGACCAACAACCTGCTCGACATCTGATTCGGCCCGTCTTAACTCCGCCTCAACATCAGAGCGCTCAGCCCCACCTGCAATCGCTAGGTCCCTGTGGGCATCTCGGCCACGCTCAGCCTGTTCCAACTTCTCCAAAACCGGCAAGGTCTTTGCCTTGTAGTCGAGTCGGGCGATTTCGATATCTATACCTTGGAGTTCAAGAAGTCGCGCCTGCTCCTGCCGGGATGATTTCACGGGGTAATACTAGACGCGACGCTCTTTGAAGAATTCACTCAAAACTTTGGCACACTCCTCTTGCATCACACCAGAGATCACTTCAACGTTCTGTAAAGCTCTGGGATCTCGAAGCACATCCATGAGAGAACCGACAGCTCCTGCTTTCTCATCAAATGCACCAAAAACGAGTCGAGAAATTCGCGACTGCGCGATTGCACCGGCACACATTGCACACGGCTCCAAAGTCACGACAAGAGTGCATCCATCAAGGCGCCACTTGCCGAGGGCGCGCGCTGCAGATTTAATCGCAACAATCTCAGCATGCCCCACGGGATCGGATAAAAGTTCTCGCCTGTTGCTTCCGATTCCGACGAGACGACCGATCTCATTAAGAACTACCGCCCCAACAGGAACATCACCCGAAGCCTTGGAGGAAAAGAGAGCCTGCTCGAGGGCAATCTCCATCGCCTTCTGATGATTCACGGAGACATCTTCTCCTATTTCGCTCCGCTTCACCTCTACCTCACTCTCTCGGAGTTAGAGGGTCAATCTGGCCACGAGTAGAGTTCGCACTTATGAAGGTGCATGTAGCAAACCATCCGCTGATCACGCATAAGTTGACTGTTCTTCGCGATAAAGAGACAAACTCGCAGGTCTTTCGCCATCTTGTCGATGAACTTGTAACTCTTCTTGCCTACGAAGCCACTCGCGATGTCAAGATCCATCCTGTCGAGGTCATCACACCGGTAGCTCCAACTCAAGGAGCAATGCTTTCGCTGCCAAGACCAGTCGTTGTTCCAATTCTTCGTGCTGGACTTGGGATGCTTGAAGGGATGATGCGAGTGATTCCAAGTGCTGATGTTGGATTCCTCGGCATGGTCCGAGATGAAAAAACTCTTCAAGCATCTACCTATGCAAACCGACTTCCTGATGACCTCACAGGTCGCCAGTG
>RGOY01000048.1 GCA_010028225.1 Actinomycetota bacterium | reverse complement strand
AGCAGCGCTCCTGCTCTCGCCCTAGCTACACCGAGTCGAATATCTAACTTTGATGCATCGCCATGTCGATCAAGTGTGGTGTCACCATTACCTGGAGTGAGTCCTAAGGCAAAACGATCGACTGAGCGAACGACATCGTGATTATTGAAAACCCAGGAAGCAGGAGCGCCGACCTCACTGATAGCAGCAATCGAGCCATCAATACGCTCGCGAAGAATCTTCGCATCCCATGTGGAGGTGAGGAAATCAAAGTTGAATGAATTCGCTAACTCATCAGGGCGTAGATAACGAGCGATGCGCGAAGCGGGGCTAACCCATGCCTCGGCCACTGCCATACGATCACCTGGATAGGAATCGAGAATTTTTCGCCACGAGCGATAAATCTCATGGACGCCATCTTGATCCCAAAATGGCATCGATACCGCAGCAAGCATCTCTGGTGATCCTGGTGCCGGCTGATCCGGCAAACCTTCAGCCTTGATCATTCCGTGCGCAACATCGATTCGAAATCCATCTACACCAAGATCAAGCCAGAAGCGAAGCACCTTCTCGAAGTACTGACGAACCTCTTCGTTTTCCCAATTGAAGTCGGGCTGCTCGACGGCAAAGAGATGCAAGTACCACTGACCCGCTCGACCATCTGCTTCAGTGATGCGATGCCAGGCAGAGCCGCCAAAAACTGCGTTCCAATTGTTTGGTGGGATCTCTCCATTCGCACCTTTTCCATCTCGGAAGATGTAGCGGTCTCGCTCCTTTGATCCTGGAGCTGAACGAAGCGCCTCTTGAAACCAACGATGCTGATCACTTGAGTGATTTGGAACAATATCAACGATGACGCGAATCCCCATCGCGTGCGCTTCATCAATCAATCGCCTTGCATCGTCGAGCGTTCCGTAATCAGGTTCGATATCCATGTAATCAGCGACGTCATAACCATGATCGTTCTGTGGCGATGGATACCACGGTGTTATCCAAATAGCATCAACACCTAGTGCTTTCAAATAAGGAAGCCTTGCCCTGATTCCCTCTACATCGCCTTTGCCATCACCATTTGAATCCGAGAAGGAGCGAATGTAAATCTGATAAGTGACTGCATCGCGCCACCACGCACGCTTATCTCGTTCAGGGAGATTTGAGACGAGGTTCACCTAGTGACCGTCCTCTTGAAACTCAAGTAAAAATGCTCTTTCAGCATCAGTGATCGGGCGAGATCGCTTCGTTTCCATATCTACGGTTACTTGAACTGTAGAAGCTTTGGCGTATGTGACACCTTGCCCCATGACTTCATATTTCAAGGTATACGAAGCATTTCCGATTCGACCCACCCAGACCGCAATCTCGAGCGATGAATGCCCGTCATAAATCGGGACGATGTAATCAACTTCAGAGCGAGCGACGACCATATCCAAGAAGTATGGCTTTTCTCCCCTGCGCTTTCTGGCATACCAAGTGAAATCCACTCGGGCCTCTTGAATGTAAGTGAGGTAGGCGGCGTTATTGACATGACCGAAGCCGTCGATATCTCCCCAACGAGAGAGCATTGTGTAGATGTGGCGCTTCATCTGGTCAACTTTCTATAGGTCACTCGATGTGGGCGTGATGCCTCAACACCAAGTCGTTCGACCTTATTTGCCTCATATGACTCAAAGTTTCCTTCGAACCAGAACCACTGCGAATCACCTTCATAAGCAAGGATGTGGGTAGCAACTCGATCCAAGAACCAGCGATCGTGAGAGATAACGACGGCGCAACCTGGAAATTCAAGGAGTGCATTCTCTAGAGACCCGAGCGTTTCAACATCAAGGTCGTTTGTGGGCTCATCAAGCAAGAGAAGATTTCCACCCATCTTCAAGGTGAGTGCAAGATTGAGGCGATTGCGTTCTCCACCCGAAAGAACTCCCGCAGGCTTTTGTTGATCTGGGCCTTTAAATCCGAAAGCTGATACATAGGCGCGCGATGGCATTTCAACTGAGCCGACTTTCATGAAATCAAGGCCATCTGAGACAACTTCCCAGAGAGATTTCTTAGCATCGATGCCTGCGCGCGACTGATCAACGTAAGAAGTCTTCACCGTTTCGCCAACTTTGATCGAACCTGAATCTGGTTGTTCGAGTCCGAGAATCATCTTGAAAAGTGTCGTCTTACCAGCGCCATTGGGGCCGATCACACCGACAATGCCATTGCGCGGAAGTGTGAATGAGAGATTGTCAAAGAGAAGGCGATCACCAAATCCTTTACTGAGCTTTTCTACTTCGACGACGATATTTCCTAGACGCGGGCCCGGTGGAATCTGAATCTCTTCGAAATCAAGCTTTCGCATCTTCTCGGCCTCTGCCGCCATCTCTTCATAGCGAGCAAGGCGTGCTTTGGATTTTGCTTGACGCCCCTTCGCGTTCTGTCGGACCCACTCCAATTCCTCTTTCAAACGTTTTGCGCGCTTGGCATCCTTTTGGCCCTCAACTTTCAACCGCGCTGCCTTCGTCTCTAGATAAGTCGAGTAGTTACCTTCGTAGGGGTAGGCGCGACCACGGTCTAGCTCGAGAATCCACTGCGCGACATTGTCAAGGAAGTAGCGATCGTGCGTGATTGCAACGACTGTGCCTTCGTATTTGCTGAGGTGTTGTTCAAGCCAGAGAACAGACTCAGCATCGAGGTGGTTCGTCGGCTCATCAAGAAGCAAGAGATCAGGTTTTTGTAAAAGCAATTTACAGAGCGCAACTCGTCGCTTCTCTCCACCAGAAAGCACTTTCACATCAGCATCTCCCGGCGGACAGCGCAGTGCATCCATCGCTTGCTCTAACTGCGAATCAAGATCCCAAGCATTCAAATGATCCAACTTCTCTTGAAGTTCGCCCATCTCTGCAAGAAGTTTGTCGTAATCGGCATCAGGATTGGCCATCTCCTCGGAAATCTGATTGAAGCGAGCAACGAGAGCCATAGTCTCAGCCACGCCCTCTTGAACATTCTCAAGAACCGTCTTCTTCTCATCGAGAGGAGGTTCTTGCAACAAGATGCCCACGGTGTAACCAGGTGAGAGAAATGCTTCGCCATTAGATGGCTGCTGAATCCCCGCCATAATCTGAAGCACGGTCGACTTACCTGCACCATTCGGACCGACGACGCCGATTTTGGCCCCGGGATAGAACATCAAGGTGACATCGTCAAGGATTACTTTGTCACCATGCGCTTTACGCGCCTTTTTCATTGTGTAGATGAACTCAGCCACGAGGCGAAACCCTATCGCCTCTGACTTATTGAGTTAGTAGAAACGGTGTGACCTTAGACTTATGCCATTGCGCCCGTAGCTCAGTCGGATAGAGCACCCGCCTTCTAAGCGGGTTGTCGCAGGTTCGATTCCTGCCGGGCGCGCACTTTCTGAAAACAGTCGACTGCCGAAACAAAAAAGTCTGGGCCGACTCCCTCAAGTCGGCCCAGACATCCTTCGGTAAGGATTTAACGAGATTCTTAGAGCTTGGCTCTATTCAAGAATTCCTCGACTGTCGTACGGATCTTTCCAGTCAAGAAGATGAAGCCTGTGTCTTTAGCATCACCATTGACACAATCTTCTGTTAGAAGATATTGCGCCCACTGCTTGACTGCTGCGCCACGTGCCTTGTCTTTTGGCTCAGTTTCATAGAGCATGTACGAGACGATACTTAGTGGATAGGCACCGACTTCCTTCGTTTGGTAATCAAAGGTAACTGCACCTGTTGTGGTGTTGATCGTCCCTGCACCAATGAATGCAGAAGTCGCAGTGGATGTTGGCAGAATGAAATTTCCGGAAGCATTTCCAATCGCTGCGACCTTCAACCCATTAGCTGCTGCAAACGAAACCTCTGCATAGGTGATCGAGTACTTAGTTTTTCCGGCATTGAGTGCGACACCCTGTGACTGTGAAGCACCAACTATTCGTCCAATATTTCCAGCAGCATTGAGGTTGCCAGGGAAAGCAGTGGTGAAGGCGTTATTTGCCGGCTTGTTCCAGATTGAAGGAGCTACGGCATTGAGATAACGGGTGAAGTTGTTCGTTGTCCCCGAACCATCTGAGCGATAGAAGACCTTGATATCTTGATTAGGAAGGGTGTAACGAATGTTCTTTACCTGAGTACGAAGTACGAGGTTCTTGCCGTCCTTGTCTTTCAAGACATTACCCATGGTGTCTTTCTTATAGACGACTTCAGTCACTGATCGATTGTTATCCGCCACAATTTTTGGGTCATTCCATTTGGTGATGGTTCCGGCGAAGATTCCTGCGATTGTCTCTGGGCTTAAATAAAGTTGTGTCCTTGCAGGAAGATTGTGTAGAACTGCAATCGGCGCAGCAACAAGTGGAACATTTATCACTGAAGCGCGACGAGTCGAGGCGAGATGGGCTGCATCAGAGAACCAAAAATCTCCGATGGCACCATCGGCGTTACGAACGCCAGTGCTTGAACCAAGTGGGCTGTAAACCACGGTGTTATTCGTCTTCTTTGAGAAACCCGTTTTACAAGCATCAAGAACATTGCCTACGAAACTCGCGCCAGAACCTTGCAAATCAATATTGGCATGAGCGGGGAGGGTTGACACTGAGAGAACAGAAGCTAGCGTAAAAGCTAGAAGCACTGCACGCTTTGACATTTTCATTACATTCCTTCCAGTTGTGGCCCTTTGACCAACAACATATGGGGAAGATAACGAGCAGAGATGACAGAAAGGGAGAAGCGGGTAACTACGAGGTGAAAAGGAAGTGAACTTTTCGTTTACCCAAAACGTCCAGTGACGTAGTTTTCGGTACGCTTATCACGAGGGTTTGAGAAGATCTCAGTCGTTTTTCCGTATTCAACCATTTCTCCGGGTCCGCCATCAGAGAGAAAGAATGCGGTGTAATCCGAGACTCGCGCAGCCTGCTGCATGTTGTGAGTCACGATGATGATGGTCATCGTCTCAGAGAGTTCCGCGATGGTGTCTTCAATCTTCAAAGTTGATCCTGGATCAAGTGCCGAACATGGTTCATCCATGAGGAGTACATGAGGACTCACAGCCAGTGAACGTGCGATACATAATCTCTGCTGCTGACCACCTGAAAGCGCGCCACCGTACTCGCCAAGACGATCCTTTACTTCACTCCAAAGACCTGCGCGAGCCAGACACTCCTCGACGAGATCGTCTTTGTTTTCGACCTTCAACTGAGCCAACCGGAGCCCAGAAAGTACATTCTCGCCGATTGTCATCGATGGGAAGGGGTTTGGTTTCTGAAATACCATCCCCACTTTAAGACGAATCTTGGTGACATCCGTTCCCGGTGCGTAAATATCTTTGCCATCAAGTAACACTTCGCCAGCCATGGCAGCCGTGGGAATGAATTCGTGCATACGATTGAGCGTTCTAATGAAAGTGGACTTGCCACAACCCGATGGTCCGATAAGAGCAGTTACTGATCCTGATGCGAAGTCCAACGAGATATCAGCAAGCACGTGGTTTGATCCAAACCAAGCATGAATACCTTTTGCCTCCAAGCCAGTACCTAACCGTCTCGCACTGTTGCCTCGAGAGATATGCGACTTGGCTACCGACGCCAGCGACGACGGCTTTGGGCTCTTCGCTTGATCACTTTCGTTCATAGTCGCATCCTTTTCTAGCTTTTCTTGCCTATTTTGAAAATCCCTGCCTGACTTCATGCTTGCCGAAACCGAATCAGAAAAACTCATCTCCGCACCTTTCGTCGGCTCAAAGTTCGAGCCAGCGTGAACAATATGAGAACAAATACCAGGAGCACCAAAAGACCTGCCCAACCACGTGTGGTCGCCTCTTCGGTCCCGAAAAAGAATGACTTCCAGATATAGAAGGGCAGCGACCCCATCGGACCTTCGACGGGATTTACGTTTATCGCATCCCCACCACCTGAAACGAGAAGGATTGGCGCAGTCTCCCCAATAACGCGTGCAATACCCAAAATCATCGCCGTAATAAGACCGCTTCGGGCCGCTGGCACCACAACCATGGCCACTGTCCGCCATTGAGTGCCACCGAGAGCCACACCGGCCTCGCGCAAATCATTGGGAATAAGAAGTAAGACTTCTTCAGCGGTTCTAGCAATCGTCGGGATCATAAGAATAGAAAGCGCGAGCGCTCCCATCAAGCCATTGAAGGACTTTGTGATCGGATAGATGATCGCTGACATGATAAAAAGTCCAGCAACGATTGAAGGAACCCCACTCATTGCCTGCACCAGGAATCGAACTGGCCTACTAAAGCGACCTTTGATTTCCGTGAGATAGATCGCGGTGAGAATTCCAAGTGGCATTGCAATCACCAGTGCGATGGAGACCATTATTAAAGAACCAAGAAGTGCGTGAAGCAGTCCACCTTCTGTAATCGGATCAATGGCCGTGTTCATGCTCATATCTTCGGTGAAAAGCCCGGTATGAATGCCTTTGTAACCTCGCGAGACCGTTGTTTGCAAAATCGAAGCGATTGGAATCAAGGCCACGCAAGTGCCCAGGCCGAGCAATATTCCAATTGCGTTGTTCTTGCCCGTTGTTGACCCACGAGTGAAGGTGCCTTTTACGAACCCAATCAAAACCGCAAATATTCCAAAGAAAATGACTGTTGGTAAAACCCCTTTCATGGGGGTGAGTGCCACGAGGCCTACGCTTGCTAGTGCTGCTAAAACTCCAACTGAGAGGGACTGCGCTCTCTCTGCAGCAGAAGGTTGCCAAGGCTTACTTGGCTTAGGAACACTTCGCGAAACTTTCGTCTCACTCATCATCGACCCTTTTTTCCAGTTCGAGCTACGATGAAATCAGCAAGGAGATTAACCAGGAGCGTGAGAAGGAATAACGCTAAACCTGCCGCCATTAACCCCTTAATCTCAAGAGGTTTCGCCTCTCCAAACTTGAGCAAAATAAGTGAAGCGACATTTCCGCCCGCACCAAAGAGCACGTGCCAATTAATTTGATAGACGATATTCAAAACCGTATAGACCGCGACAGTCTCACCCATCGCGCGACCAAGACCCAACATTGCTCCACCAACGACTCCACCCCGTCCATAAGGAAGTGCGACCGCTCGAATCATGGCCCACTTTGTGGCACCAAGTGCGTATGCGGCCTGTATTCGATCAAGAGGTGTTTGGTCAAAAACTTCGCGAGCAACAGCTGTTGTGATGGGAATGATCATCACTGCAAGAACCAGACCGGCTAAGAAGGGCGATCTCGTAAAGATTTTCGCATCCACCGAGAAGAGAGGGATCCACCCAAGATACTTATTGATGAGCAATGACCAATATTCGACTTTGGGCATAAGGATGAAAAAGCCCCAGAACCCAAAGAGAATCGAAGGGAATGCAGCCATTAAATCAACGACAGCAATCAGAAAGGCCTTAATTTTTCCTTGAGCATAAAATGTCATAAAGAGGGCCGACGCGACTGCGACTGGAACCGCCACGATTACGGCGATCAATGCGCAGAGCACGGTGCCTACCAACATGGCTGCTAGCCCAAAGTCATAACTTTGAACTTCACCCACATCGTCTGTAATAACTTCCCACGTTGATGAAGTAAAAAATGAAGTTCCTTCTTTGACCAAGATTTCATAACCCTGATACGCGAGGAAAATTGCTATGAGGCCAAGAATGATCAGCGATGAAAGCCCGCCCGCTGTGACGATGCCTCGAAAGACTTTGTCGGATAGTCGCGGTTCAGTTGTGATTACGCGTCGAGTTGGGATCGCTGGCCCCGCAGAAGGCTTTTCGGTGATTGCCACACCGGAATACTGGTAGGAAGCTCGTAATCTGATGTGGCATGAGAGTGAATAGAAGATGAACGGAAAGTGAAGAATCCTGGAGCGGGCAATAGAGTGGTGGCGTGAGTGCCAATGAGTCCAATCCCCCCATCATCTGGATCGATTGCGAGATGACCGGCCTCTCCCTCGAAAACGACGCCTTGGTCGAGATAGGTGTCTTGGTCACCGATGGCGAACTCAACGTCCTGGGCGAAGGAGTTGACGTGGTCATCAAGGCAAGTGACGCCCACCTTGCCCAGATGAATGACTTCGTTCGCACAATGCATAAAGAATCAGGACTACTTGCAGAGATCCCCCACGGGAAATCACTTGCCGAGGCAGAGGATGAAGTCCTTACCTATCTATCTGCACACTGCCAGAACGGACAATCACCTCTGGCCGGCAACACCATTGGGATGGACCGAAACTTCATCTCGCGCGATATGCCGCGGCTCAATTCATTCATTCACTATCGCACGATTGATGTCTCATCGATCAAGGAGTTAGCCAAGCGTTGGTACCCAAAGGCCTATGAAAGCGCTCCTGCAAAGACCGGAAACCATCGCGCTCTAGCCGATATTCGAGATTCGATAGCGGAATTAGCTCATTATCGAGCGACAATCTTTCAAGAAATCGGCCGCTAGAGGCGCGAATTTTTCGGGCGGTATGATTTGCCAGTTCGCTCACCAAAATCAGTTGATGAGAAATCTTTGATGAGGCAAGCGGGCAAAACTCGAATGGTGGGCGTAGCTCAGCTGGTAGAGCACCCGGTTGTGGTCCGGGTTGTCGCGGGTTCGACCCCCGTCGCTCACCCCAAAAAACTTGGTAACTAGTTCTCGGGGAGTA